>NZ_JALQDQ010000026.1:0-33771 GCF_023631105.1 Caballeronia sp. AZ10_KS36
AGCGGCTCGCCGCTGCCCGCATCGAGCACGCTCACGCCGGCCGCATTCGGCAGAAACACGCGCACGACAGAGCCGTGGGGGGGGGGGGGGGGGGGGGGGGGGGGGGCGGGGGGGGGGGGGGGGGGGCGGGGGGGGGGGGGGGGGGGGGGGGGCCCCGCGGGCGCCGCCCCCCCCCCCCCCCCCCCCCCCCCCGCGACCGGTACTGTACACCCATACAGTACCGGTCGCAAAAGCGGGCGAAGCGTTCGCCCGGCACTTGCAAGTAGCTCTCCCGCTCGCCGTCAGCGCAAGTGAGCGATGAGCGCATCCGCGACGGCATCGGGCGCTTCGCGCGGCGGAAAGTGCCCCGCGCCGTCGATCACGACGCGCCGATAGCCCGCCGTGAAGCAGCCTTCCTGTCCTTCGGACATTGAGACGTCGTCGCAGAAATCCGAGCCGCCCTGAATCATCAGCGCCGGCACGCCGATGCGCTCGATGGTCGCAAGCCGCTCGTACAACGGTTCGAGCGCCGGGTCCGACGGCTGATCGCTGCGCCAGCGGCGGCGATACGCGTTCAGCGTGATCGGCACCCAGTCCGGGTTGTCGAAAGCGCGCGCGGTGGCGGCGAACTCGGCTTCGTCGAACCAGCCGGGCGGCGACCATGTGTCCCACTGAATGCGCGCGAAGCCCTTCGGATCGGCGGCGATCACGTCCGGCGCGTCATCGAGCGACATGAACCACTGGTACCAGAAGCGCCGCGCCTGCGCGAAATCGCGCGGCAACGTGAACTTGCCGCGCGGCTGAAACGCCAGCGCGATCGCGCCCATGCGCCTCACGCGGTCGGGGAACAGCGCGGCGAGCGTATAGGCCGCGCGCGCGCCCCAGTCGTGACCGACCACGTCGAAACGGGCGATGCCGAGCGCATCCGCCAGATCGACGGCGTCCTGCGCCAGCGCGACGCCGGAGCCATCGCGGATGGTGCCCGCGCGCAGGAAGCGCGTGCCGCCCGCGCCGCGCAATTCGGGAACGATGGTGCGGTAGCCCGCCGCGTTGAGCCGCGCCGCGACGTTCGACCAGGCGCGTGCGGCGTCCGGCCAGCCGTGCAGCAGGATGACGGGCGGTCCATCGGCGGGGCCGGCGTCGGCGTAGGCGATATCGAGCGTCGGCGTCTCTGCGTGCAGTTCGAAGGTCAGCATGGCTCCTCCAGTTCGGGAAGCGAAGCGTCAATTTTAGAGCGGCGTGCGATTCCACGTCGGACTGCAGCGGCAATACTGACACATGATGTCGTATGAGATGCGCTGCCCACGTAATCGCTTCCTTACGGGAAAGTCCCGAGCATGCAGTGCGGCTGCGTGCCTTGACGTGCCTCGCATGGCGTCGGTATCGTCGGGCAGGAAAACGGTTTCTTACATGGCCGCTTACGCTGAACAGTCGTCATACGACACCGTTGGAAGCGGCCACATCAAAACCGGTCGATACCGGAATGGAGACAAGCATGAAACAGCGCCCCACCGCCCCCGCTTCTGCCCGCCGCCGCTCGCTGCTGAGATTCGCCGGCGCGTCGGCGAGCGCGCCGCTCATCGGCGGCCTCGGCAGTCTGAGCGTGCTCGCCGGCTGCGGAGGCGGCAACCACGATTCGAGCACCCCGGCCACGCCCGAGGACCCGATCTGGGGCCCGTCCGGTTCCGCGACGCAGATCATCAACGCGCTGAAGAACGTGTCGACGTCGATGGTGCCGAGCCGCCAGTTCCTCGTCACCGATTACGGCGCGAAGCCGTGCACCGTGATTGCCGCGACGAGCCCGTACACCGATCCGTCGAAGTCGCCGCTCAGCACCGGCGCAGACCAGACGCAGGCGCCCGGCTCCTTCGACTCGCGCCCCGCGTTCCTTGCGGCCATTGCGGCATGCAGCGCGGCAGGCGGCGGACGCGTGGTCGTGCCGGCCGGCAACTGGTATTGCGCGGGGCCGATCATCCTGCAATCCAACGTGGACTTTCACCTGAGCGCGAATTGCGAGATCTTCTTCAGCCCGAATCCGGCGGACTACGCGAAGGACGGCCCGATCGACTGCGGCGCAAACGGCAAGCTCTACTACAGCCGATGGCAGGCCAACGACTGCCTCAACTACGGGCCGCCCGTCTACGCGCGCAACCAGACGAACATCGCGATCACCGGTGAAGGCGATACATCAGTGCTCAATGGCCAGGCGATGACGCCGTTCGCCGGCAGCGGCAACACGTCGACGTGCTGGTGGACGTGGAAAGGCAATAGCGGCGCCTACGGCTACGCGGGCTCGTCGACGCCCTCGCAGGCGTTCGCCAATCCGAACAACGTCGATCTGAAAACCGCCGCGCCGGGCATTTCCGATGCGCTCTACGCCAAGCTCACCGACCCGGCCACGCCGTGGCAACAGGATCAAAATTATCTGCCCGCGCTGTCGGAAGCCGGCGTGGCGATCGAGAAGCGCATCTTCGGCATCGGACATTATCTGCGGCCGAGCATGGTGGAATTCATCGGGTGTACTAATGTTCTGATGCAAGGCTACCGCACCATCAATACGCCGTTCTGGCAGCATCATCCGACCGATTGCAAGAATGTGGTCATTACCGGCGTGACGGTGGACAGCATCGGGCCGAATAACGACGGCTTCGATCCCGACGCCTGCGACATGGTGCTCTGCGATAGCGTCACGTTCAACACCGGCGACGACTGCATCGCGATCAAGTCGGGCAAGGACCTCGATACGCAATACGGTCCCGCGCAGAATCACGTCATCCAGAACTGCACGATGAACAGCGGCCACGGCGGCATCACGCTCGGCAGCGAAATGGGCGGCGGCGTGCAGAACATCTATGCGCGCAACCTCCAGATGCTGAACAAGTTCTGGGCGACGAACTCGCTCAATATCGCGATCCGCGTGAAGACCAACATGAATCGCGGCGGCTTCGTGAAGAACTTCTACGTCGATAACGTGACGCTGCCCAACGGCGTGAGTCTGACGCCATCGGGCTACGGCAGCAGCCTGCTCGCGGGCAGCCCGATCAACGCGACCGTGCCGCTCGGCGTGGTCACCGCGAGCGCGGCGAATCCGCCGGCGGCGCAAGGCGGCATCATCACGTTCGATTGCGACTATCAGCCGTCGAAGGACGCCATCCGCACGCGCCCGGCGCTGGTGCAGAACGTCAACATCTCGAACGTGAAGGCCAGCAACGTCACGCTAAACGGCGTGACCGGCTCGTGCTTCCAAGCGATCGTCGCGCAAGGACCCGTTGCGTTCGACTACAACGGACCCGCGCCGACGCCCGCGATTCCCGCGATAGCCGGCGTGACCATCACCAATTGCGATTTCGGCACGCCTGTCGCAGAGGGACCGGCCACGGCGACCACGCCCGGACCGATCTATGCGTACAACGTGCATGACATCGTGCTCAACAATACGGTAATCGCAGGGAAGACGTTGAATCAGACCATCACCGACGCGCGGTAACGACCAGGCGCGTGACGCGGCATTCCCCGCGCGTCACGCGCCGATCAGCACGCCGGTTCTGAACGCCGTTGCACCGGTGATTCGTCCAATGGGCGCGCCTGCGTAGACGAAGCGAATGGCGCGTCGCATATAGAAGACGCCATCGTTCTTCGTGGTGACGGTGGTCACGGCGTCCGTCAGCGGATCGATGATGTCGAGGACCGCATCGCCCGCCTTCAGCATCGCCCCAATTGCCGCGCGATACACGACGATGCCGCTCACCGGCGCCGTCAGTTGCTCGCTGCCTGCGAGCGGCGTCGCGGATTGCACGAGCGGCGGCAGTTCGCGCGCTTTCCCTTCGATCACGCCGCGCGCGATCAGGAAGTCGACGATGGCTTCTGCATCGCGCTCTGCGTGTTCATAGTCCACGTCCCGGTGGCCGCGATGCTCCAGCGTCGCCGCGATGTTCGGCGCACCGAGCGGCGTCCCGTCGCCGAGCAACGCACGCACTTCGTTCCACAGCAACGCGTGGATCTCGTCGAACGACTGACCGCCGGAATCCGTCGCGAGCAGCACGCCGTTCGCGCCGAGATAGCGGGCAAGCGGCTCGATGGCGGGCCAGCTTGCGGGACTGGTGTAGAGATGCATCGTCGCTTCGCGCGAACAATGCAGATCGAGCACGATGTCCGCCTCCGATGCGTGCCTGAGCAGCGCGAGCCGCAACGATTCGAATTCATTCGCGGCGGTTATTTCGCCGAGCATCTCGCGCACGGCCGCGCGCAGAAGCCGGGTGTTGTGCGTGGCATCCGTGGCCGACAAGCGTGGACGAATGCGTTCGACCAACGCGCTTGCAGGCGGCATCGGAAAGTTGCGGTTGAAGTTGTGCCCGCTGTTGCTCTCGAAGCGCCCGAGAAATTGACCGAACACATGCTGCGACAAACCGATGGGATTGGCCACCGGCACGAGCACCACTTCGCCGCGCACGCGCCTGCTCGCTTCGAGTCCTTCGAGCCGCTGCTTGAGGCGCCAGGCGGTGAGCATGGCGGGCGTCTCGTCTGCGTGAAGCGATGCCTGCACGTAGACCTTTTCGTGCGCACCGTGCGCACCGGGTACGCCGAAGTGAAAACTGACAAGCTCGCGCGTGGTGCCGAGCGTCGTCGTGACGAGCGGCGCGCGTTCGATCCGCATATTTAGTGGTCCGTATTAATTGCATTCACTCGGAGCCGGCGTTTTATCTCCGCGACGACCGAGGCCGGGTTCGACGCGATGCACAGCATCGCGCGCACGGATTATCTCGCGCTCGAACCACTAAGGCTAGCGCAGCATGCTGTCTTCCGCGGGCACGCGAGCACCCGCGCAAGACCGCCTCAACGCGATGCGTGACGCGAGGCCGAATGCGACTTCTTGCCCGCCGCGTTCGCGCGTCGCGTGGCCCAGCCCTTCCTGGCGGCGGCGGAGCGGTCGGCGGCCGAGCGGCGGCTTGCGCTCGCGTGCGCCTGCTTCGAGAGCGACTTGTGCGACGCGGCCTTCGAGCTTTCGCGCTTGAGCACGCGCGTGGAGGCGGCGGATCGCTTCGCCTTCGACTCGGTGCTCGGGCTCTTCGTCTTGCGATGCGCGGCCTTCGTGTCCTGCGCGGCCTTCTTGCGCGTGCCTTCGGAGGCTTCGCCCTTCTTCGGCGTCTTGAGCTTGACGCCCGCGCGCCGCGCCTCCGACAGCCCGATCGCAATGGCCTGCTTGGCCGACTTCGCGCCGTGCTTGCCTTCGCGCACGTGGTCGATCTGCTCCTTCACGAACGCGCCCGCCTGCGTGCTCGGCGACTTCCCTGCGCGCTTGGCTTTCTCGGCGCGTTCGAGGGTTTTCTTCTCGGGCATGTCGGTGCTCCTTGTGACGTGGAGATGCCGATCGAGCGAGCAACGCGCATGCCCGACTCATGTCCCGTTGTCACGCGGTTTGGAGAAGCACCGGTCATGCGTTCTTCATGGACTCTCATCTATCGTGCTCGGCCGGCGCACCGGTCAATTCCATGTCATTGCTCGTAGAGGCAATACCGCCCCGCGCCTCTTCTGCGAGCTTCTCATACCGCTTGCGAAACGCGGTCAACTGCTTTTCATCCAGCTCTTCCAGATCGAGCAGCGCATTATGCGCACGCTCCGTCGCGCGTATGAGTTCATCGAGCTTGATCTGCATGGCCGCCGTGTCGCGGTTCTGCGTGTTCTGAATCAGAAAGACCATGAGAAAGGTGACGATAGTCGTCGAGGTATTGATGACCAACTGCCACGTATCGCTGAAGTGAAAGAGCGGTCCGGACACCGCCCACGCGATGACCAGCACGATCGCGATGACGAACGTCGATGCCCGGCCCGTGATTTGCGAAAGCGCATTGGAGAATCTGAGGAACCAAGACTTTTTCATCACGCGTCTCCTGTGAGCGTCGTTGATTAGAATGATGCCTGTGAGCCCCAAAATCAAACATCCCTTCATCGACTTCTCGGCCGCATCGGAAGAAGTCGCGCGCCGCCTGATCGGCGCAATCTTCACCGTGGACGGCGTCGGCGGGCGCATCGTCGAAACCGAAGCCTATGATCGCGAAGATCCCGCCTCGCACACGTTCTCCGGCCCCACGCCGCGCAACGCGTCGATGTTCGGGCCGCCCGCGCATGCTTACGTCTATCGGTCCTACGGCATTCACTGGTGCCTGAACTTCGTGTGCCGCGAAGCAGGCCACGGCGCCGGCGTCCTGATCCGCGCGATCGAGCCGCTGACCGGCATCGACGTCATGCGCGAGCGGCGCGGCGTGGAACCGCTGAAGTTGCTGTGTTCGGGGCCGGGGCGGCTCGCGCAGGCGCTCGGCATCACGCACAAGGACAACGGCGCGTCGCTGCTCGAAGCGCCGTTCGATATTCAGCCGCCCGACGAGGCATGCGATGTCGTCACGGGTCCGCGCATCGGCATCAGCAAGGCGATGGATGTGCCGTGGCGCTTCGGGCTTGCCGGGTCGAAGTTCGTCAGCAAGCCCTTTCCCAAGGCGTGATCAGTCCGCCGGGCGCAGCTTTCGCACTTCTTCGTCGGAGGGCTGGACGCTCGCGCCGTCGATATAGCGGAACGACGTCATCACGCCCTTGCCGTCCTTCTGCGCCGTGACGCCGACATAAGCGCCCATCGTCGATTGATTGTCCTGCTTGCGATAGACGATCGGCCCGAACGGCGTGTTCACCGGCAAGCCCTTGAATGCCGCCGCGAGCTTGTCCGCGTCCGTGCTGCCCGCTTTCCTGAGGCCATTGGCGAGCGACATCATCGCCGTATATCCGACGACGGAGCCCAGGCGCGGATAGTCGTGATACTTGGCTTGATAAGCGGCGACGAACTGCTTGTTAGCCGGTGTGTCGATGGCATACCACGGATAGCCCGTGACGATCCAGCCGACCGGCGCTTCGGCCCCGAGCGGGTCGAGATAATCAGGCTCGCCGGTCAGCAGCGACACCACCGCGCGATCCTTGAAGAGCCCGCGCGTATTGCCCTCGCGAACGAACTTGCCGAGGTCCGCGCTGAAGAGCACGTTGAAGATGGCGTCGGGCTTCGCATCGGCGAGCGCCTGCGTGACGGCGCCTGCATCGACATTGCCGAGCGGCGTCGCCTGTTCCGCGACGAACTCGACATCGGGCTGCGCGGCCTTTAACAAGCGCTTGAATGTCGCCACGGCCGACTGACCGTACTCGTAGTTCGGATAGACGAGCGCCCAACGCTTCTTCTTGAGCTTGGCCGCTTCGGGGACGAGCATGGCGACCTGCATATACGTCGATGGCCGCAGGCGATACGTGTACTTGTTGCCGTCCTGCCAGACGATCTTGTCGGTGAGCGGCTCGGCGGCGAGGAAGAAAATGCGGCGCTGCTTCGCGTAGTCCGCGAGCGCGAGGCCCGTATTCGACAGATAGCCGCCGAACAGGAGCTTCACCTGTTCCCGCGAAACGAGTTCCTGCGCGACGCGAACCGTATCGCCGGGATTGCCGTTGTCGTCGCGTGAAACGACTTCGAGCTTCTTGCCGTCGATGCCACCTGCCGCGTTGATCTGTTCGAGCGCGAGATTCCAGCCGTTCCTGTAGGGCATGAGAAACGCGGGCTGCGCCTTGTAGCTATTGATCTCGCCGATCTTAATGCTGTCCGCGTGCGCGGCGCACGCCGCGACGGCCGCAAGCGCTGCCACGCTTGCGCGCAGCACTTTTCTTGCTTGATGAATCATCGATGCTTCTCCTCTAACGTTATGCTTCGGGCTCAAACGCCCAAATAAGCGCGGCGAGCGGCATCGTCGCGAACGAACGCCTGCATCGCTCCAGCATGACGAACCTGGCCTTTTTCCAGCACGACCACGCGGTCGCTGACGAGTTCGGCGAAGTGCAGGTTCTGCTCCGATAACAAAACGGCGAGCCCTTCGCGCTTCAGTCGCAGAATCATATCGGCCATCTGCTCGACGATAACCGGCGCCACGCCTTCCGATGGCTCGTCGAGCAGCACGACGCGCGGATTGCCCATCAGCGTGCGCGCCACGGTCAGCATCTGTTGCTCGCCGCCGCTCATGCGGCTCGCGCGGCGCTCGCGCATTTCGCCAAGATTCGGAAAGACGCGAAAGAGGCTGTCCGGCGTCCATCGCGGCGCGCCTTCGCGCGGCGGCTGGCGGCCCGTTTCAAGATTCTCGATGACGGTCAGGTCGCCGAAGATGCGGCGATCTTCCGGCACATAACCGAGCCCGCGTCGCGCGATGCGATACGGCGCCATTCCCGATATGTCCTCGCCCATGAACATGACCGTGCCGGTCACGCGCGGCAGCAGGCCCATGATGGCCTTCATGGTCGTGGATTTGCCGGCGCCGTTGCGGCCCATCAGCGCGACGACTTCGCCATGTCCGACTTCGAGCGCGACGTCGAACAGAATCTGCGCGCGGCCATAGAACGCATTCAGCGCATCGACACGCAAGAGCGTCATTGCGCGGCTCCGTCGATCGACACGGCGCGCGGCGCATACGATGCGCCCGTGCCCAGATAGACCTCGCGCACGCGGGCGTCGTTGCGGATCGCATCGGCGTCCCCTTCTGCGATCAACTGGCCTCGCGCCAGCACGACGAGCGTATCGGCATGTTCGAACACCACGTCCATGCTGTGTTCGGTGAAGAGCACGCCCATGTTGCGCTCTTTGGCAAGGCGCGCGGTGAGCGCCATGAGCGCGTTGCGTTCCTCGGGCGCCATGCCCGCCGTGGGCTCGTCCATCAGCAGCAGTTTGGGGCGGTTGGATAGCGCCATCGCCAGTTCCACGCGCTTGACGTCGCCGTAAGCGAGCACCGCGCAACTGCGCCGCGCGTGCGCCGCCATGCCGACGAGGTCGAGCAATGCCATGGCTTCGTCTTCATTCGATGACGCCACGCGCGAGAAGAAGCCGAACGCGCGCCGCTCGTGCGAGAGCAACGCTATCTGCATGTTTTCGAGCACCGTCATCGAATTGAACGTAGCGGCCACCTGAAACGTCCTGCCGACGCCCAGCCGCCAAATATCGCGCGGACGTCTTCCCGTGATGTCGTGGCCGTCCAGATGGATGCTGCCCGACGTGGGCTTGAGTTGCCCGTTGATCATGTTGAAGCACGTCGACTTGCCGGCTCCGTTAGGGCCGATCAACGCAAGCAGTTGCCCTGCTTCGACGGAGAACGACACGTCGTCCACGGCCTTCACGCCGTCGAAGGACTTGGACAGCTTGTCGATGCGCAGGAGCGTCATTGCGCCTCCGTGAACCGGTCGCGCACGAAGCCTGCGATGCCTTGCGGAAACGCCACGACGAGCACGAGAATGGCCGCCCCGAGCAACGCCTGCCAATAGTCGGTCTGCCGCGCGACCGTGTCTTGCAGCCACGTGAACACCGCCGCGCCGACGATGGGTCCCGCGAGCGTCTGAATGCCGCCGAGCAGCACCATCACGAGGCCGTCCACGGAGCGACCGACGCTGATGGCTTCCGGCGAGATGTTGCCTTTGGAGAATGCGTACAAGGAGCCTGCGAGCCCGCATACGAGCGCAGCCGCGACGAAGGTGATCCACTGCACGCGGGCGACATCGATGCCGATGGCTTCCGCACGCAACGGCGAATCGCGGCCCGCGCGCATCGCGAATCCGAGCGGCGCGAAGAGCAGTCGTCGCAAGAGCCACACGCCCGCTATCGCGGCAACGAGCGTGAGGTAGTAATACGCAACGGGCGATGAAAGCCACGGCGAAGGCCACATGCCGAGAAGGCCGTTGCTGCCGCCCGTGACCGCATCCCATTGATAGACGATCGACCACACGATCTGCGCGAACGCGAGCGTCAGCATCGCAAGATAGACGCCGGATAGCCGCACGCAGAACCATCCGAACACGATCGCGCCGATGCCCGCAACGAGCGGCCCGAGCGCGAGCGCCGCTTCCATCGGCAAGGCCAGCGCCTTCAAAAATAGCGCCGCGCCATAAGCGCCCAGCCCGAAATAAGCCGCATGTCCGAACGAATGCATGCCGCCCGGCCCCATGATGAAATGCAGGCTCGCGGCGAACAGAACGGCGATCAGGATTTCGACCAGCAATACGGGCAGATACGGAAAAGCGCTGGCTGCGAGAGGCGCGAGCGCGAGCAGCAAGACCACGACGGCCCAGCCGAGTTGGACGCTGCGCGTTGCCGGTGAAAGCGGCCTGTCGGCGGGCGCGGCGGTTCGTGCAACGGTCTGTGCGCGCCCGAACAAGCCCCACGGACGAAACACCAATACGACGGCCATCAACGCGAATTCGGCGACGAGCGTGAACTTCGACAGCGAGAACGCGATACCGAAGACCGATACTTGCCCGATGCCGATGCACAGCGCCTTGATCTCCGCGATCAACAATGCGGCGACGAATGCGCCCGGAATCGAGCCCATGCCGCCGACCACGACGACCACGAACGCATTGCCGATGGTGTCGATATCGAGCGAGAGATTCGCCGGCATCCTCGGTATCTGCAGCGCGCCGCCGAGGCCGGCGAGGCATGCGCCCGCGAAGAAGACACTGGTGAAGAGCCACGCCTGATTCACGCCGAGCGCGCCGAGCATTTCGCGATCGGAACTCGCGGCCCGCACCAGCGTGCCCCAGCGCGTTCGAGTGAGCGCGTACCAGAGCACGCCCAGCACGAGCGGACCGGCGACGATCAGCACGAGGTCATAGACGGGCAACGCATGTCCGAGCAATGACACGGCGCCTGCGAGATGCGGCGCGCGCGGCCCGAAGAGATCGTCCGGTCCCCATAGGTAGAGGGCGGCGTCGCGCAATATCAGCACGAGCGCAAACGTCGCGAGTAAATGAAAAAGCTCCGGCGCGCGATAGATGCGTCTGAGCACGCTGACTTCGATGATCGCGCCCAGTGCGCCGACGATCAGCGCCGCGCCGGCAATCGACGCCCAGAAAACCATGACGCTCGCCCCGAACCGGCTCGTCAGGCTATAGGCGACATAGACGCCCACCATGTACAGCGAACCGTGCGCGAAGTTGACGATGCGCGTGACGCCGAAGATGAGCGAGAGTCCCGAGGCGACGAGAAAGAGCGCGCAGGCATCGGCCAGGCCATTGACGAGTTGAACGAGCAGGTTGGCGAACATCGGGCGCGTGACGAGCTTGATTGCTGAACGGTTGACGGCTAAGGGAGGAAGCGGCGACGAGGCGACATTATCGGTTAATTACGCGCCCTCTTCCCTTTGCGACAAAAACTGGCCCGTGACGGCTCCGCTTCTCGCGTCACAATCCGTTTTCGACCATCGACAGGAGCCGCGCGGCAAGCGGTTCGACCGACTCCGCGCCCAGCCCTTGCAGCGGCCCTTCGATCAGCAGCAGCGCGAAGCCGTGCACCGCGCTCCACGCGAGATATTCCGCGTCGGGCCGACGCCGCCCATCGAGCGCGCCCGCTTCCACCATCTCATCGAGCGCGCGGCTCAAAAGCTGGAACGGGTCCAGACCGCTCGGTCCCACTCCATACGGTTCATCGTGCTCTCTCCACTCCGCCTGCGCCGCAGCGAACGCGGTGCGAAACAATCCCGTCTCCGCCTGAGCGAAGCGTAGATAGCCCGCGCCGATCGCGCGCAGCCCCGCACGGGCGGCATCGGCGCGACGGCGCTTCTTCGGGCGAGCGGCCAGTTCTTCTTCCATCGCCTCGGCCACCGACGACAGCGCCGCCGAGCGCACCGCGGACAACAGCGCGTCCCTGTTCTCGAAGTGCCGGTACGCCGCGTTCGGCACGACGCCCGCGCGGCGCGTTGCTTCGCGCAAGACGATCGCATCGGGACCGCCTTCGCGGGCGAGCTCAATGCCCGCGTCGATGAGCGCGCGCCGAAGGTCACCATGTCTGTAAGTGTTTCGCGGCCTGGTTTTTGTCATGGGATTGCTTGTTATCTCCGACGGTGACGGTCCTATGTGGACACTGTCCATTATCTCTGCTATTTTTTGTGGACGCTGTACACAAGTGAAACCTGCCCGTCGCCGGGAGCGAACATGAACGACGAGAACGAGCGTGCGCGTGACGAAGCGCGTATTCGCGAACTGACGGAAGCGTGGCGGCAAGCCGTGCTGGCAAAGGACGCAGCGGCGCTCGTCGCCCATTACGCGCCCGATGTCGTGGTGTTCGATGTCGTGCCGCCCGCTTCGATAACCGGCGTGGAGCGTTATCGCGAGAACTGGCAACGCTGGTTCGACAGCATCAGCGGGCCGCTCGCGTTCGACATGGTGGACATGCATATCGCGGTCAGCGGCGAGCTGGCGTATGCGCACTCGCTCAACCGCGTGGCGGCGGGCGGGCGCGACGACATCGTGCGCGCGACCGTGTGTTTCCGGAAGATCGACGGTGACTGGCGCGTGGTGCACGAACACGCGTCCGTGCCGCTGACGTTGGACATGGACCCCGACGAAGCATCCTGACCGTCCTCACCCAAGGAGCAGACATGACAGTGCAACCGTATCTGTTTTTCGAAGGCCGCTGCGAAGAAGCCGTGTCGTTTTATCGCGAGCATCTGGGCGCGCAGGTGCTGATGACCATGCGTTACCGGGACAATCCCGATGCGGGCAAGCAAGGCGGCAGCGAAGCGGCGAGTGGCTGCAGCATGCCGCCCGGCTCCGAAGACAAGATCATGCATACGGCATTCACCATCGGCGATTCAACGGTGATGGCGTCCGACGGCATGTGCAGCGGCAAGCCGAATTTTCAGGGCGTTTCACTCTCGCTCACGGCAAACGACGAGCAGCAGGCCGAGAAGTACTTCAATGCGCTCGCCAAGGGCGGACAGGTTCAGATGCCGATGACGCAGACCTTTTTCGCGAAACGCTTCGGCATGGTTCAGGACATGTTCGGCGTGTCGTGGATGGTGCTGGGCGGCGTGGAGCACCAGTCCGCGTGATGGTGCGCGAAAAACGCGGGGCGTAACAGCCTGAAACACCTGACGCGCATAAGGGCATTCGAAAACGTGGAACAATGTCGGCTGATATCCGAACACAGACCGACAGGAGCTTTCATGAGCGCCCCGCACACCCATCATCTCACCGGCTCGGACATGCCCGCTGAATCAGCCGATCGTCCGACGCGCGAGGAAGCCGAAGCCGCCGTGCGCGTGCTCCTGCGCTGGGCCGGCGACGATCCGCGCCGCGAAGGTCTTCTCGATACGCCGGCGCGCGTCGTCCGTTCCTACGAGGAGTTCTTCGCCGGTTACGCGCAGAACCCGCACGAGATTCTCGCGCGCACGTTCTCCGAAGTGCAGGGCTACGACGAGATGATCGTGCTCAAGGACATTCGCTTCGAGAGCTATTGCGAGCATCACATGGTGCCGATCATCGGCCGGGCGCACGTCGCCTATCTGCCGAACAAGCGCGTCGTCGGCATTTCCAAGCTCGCGCGTCTCGTCGATGCTTTCGCCAAGCGCCTGCAGATTCAGGAGAAGATGACCGCGCAGATCGCCGATACGCTCGAAGAAGTGCTGCAACCGCTCGGCGTCGGCGTGATTCTCGAAGCCGCGCATCAGTGCATGTCCACGCGCGGCGTGCATAAGGCGGGCGTCTCGATGGTGACCTCGCGCATGCTCGGCTCGTTCCGCGACGACCCTTCCACGCGGCGCGAATTTCTCGCCATCGTCGGGCAACCGTCCGGCTTCAGCGTGTCGAATACCTGAAGAGACTAATGAAAAAGCAAAAGGGCCGCGCCGCGGCCCTTTTGCGTTTCATGCGCCGAAGCCGTTGCGCGGCGCATCGGCGCCCGTGCCTTCGCGCACCTTGCCTTGCGACACGTTGCTGCCCGGCGGAACACTGTGCGTCAACCAGACGTTGCCGCCGATCACCGAGCCTTTGCCGATGGTGACGCGCCCGAGAATGGTCGCGCCCGCGTAAATCACGACATCGTCCTCGACGATAGGATGGCGCGCATTGCCCTTCACGAGCATGCCGTCGCCACCGGCGGGAAAGCTCTTCGCGCCGAGCGTCACGGCCTGATAAACGCGCACGCGCTCGCCGATGACCGCCGTCTCGCCGATCACCACGCCCGTGCCGTGATCGATGAAAAAGCTCGGGCCGATGGTCGCGCCCGGGTGAATGTCGATGCCCGTCAGCGAATGCGCGATCTCGTTGATGAAGCGCGCCAGCAGCGGCACGCCCAGACGGTGCAGCGCATGCGCGAGCCGATGATGCATCATGGCCCACACGCCGGGATAGCACAGCAGAATCTCGGTGATGTGCTGCGCGGCCGGATCGCCCGAAAACGCGGCCAGAATGTCCGACACCAGCAGCGCCCGGATGGCGGGCAGCTGCGCGCCGAATTCCCGCGCGGTTTCGAACGCCTTCGCGCTTAGGTCGGCGTCGCTCGTCTCGCGATGTTCCGGCAGAAAGCGCAAGGCGCGGCGAATCTGCTCGTGCAGCAGCCGCAACGTGGTTTCGAGCGTCTGGCCGACGTAGTAATCCACGCTTTCGTCGGTGAGATCGGGCGTGCCGTAATGCGTTGGAAAGAGCGCGGAGCGCAGCCCGTTGACGATCTTCACGATGGCGTCGCGCGACGGCAGCTCGCGGATGCCGAGCGGATGCCGCGTGCGATGCAGTTGTTCGCGCGACTCGCGCAACTCCGCCACGATGCGCGACAAGCCCCATTCGCGCGGTGCGGGAGCGGTGACGGCACCGGATGATTCGGGCGAAGTGCCGGGCGGCACGGATCTGCTGGGCGAAGCCATGTTCTGCGTATCAATCTCTGAGCGATGATGACAACCGCCGCGGCCGGCGCGGCGGACGAACGCCAAGAGTACCCGGTTTCGACCGACCGTGCCGCAACGCGCGCGCGCCGCGTCCAGCATAGGTTGCGCGCAATCGTTTGCAAGTCATGGGCGCGGCTCCCGGCGCTAGACCGTGACGTGGCTCGCGTCGATCCAGCGCACGGCCCAGTCGCGCGCGTGCGCGATAGCCTCGTCCTCGCTGCGAAAGCGCAGATCCGCGGGAAAGAAGCGGTTCGCGACCAGTTCGCCGTCGCTCGATCGCGAGATCACCACGTAAGGTTGGTACGTGCCTTCTGCCGTCCGTGCGGGCGCGCAGTTCAGCAGATAGCCTCTATGCGAAAAGGCGGCATCGTGTTGCATGAGTCACCCGTCTTAAAGTGCCCTGCTCTTTCGAATGGCATTGCTGTCACGCCGGCAGGTGTCCTGAACGCCCCTCCTGAATGCTCGCGTTCCGCCTATTGCGCTTTGCCGGCGACAAGCTACAAATAATACTGGTAGTGAAAGCCCTTAGTCTCGAAAATCGCCCGCGAAATTTTGGGCGGCCCGGACGATGTCCATCGGATGAGGGCGGCGGTTCCGTCGCTAAATAACCGGAACGACTTTTGCCGAAGCCCTTCTTTGTTTGCAGGAGGAACGCGAGATGAACAACGCCGAATCCAACGAGCCGCAAGACAGGCAGGCCGGCCGCGCGGCCGACAGTCCCATCAAGACGCCGTCGACGGAGACGGCGCACATCCGCATGAGCGATGCGCAAGCGGCGGAGTCCGGCCGCGACGCGCGCCCGCAACCGGCGCAAGCCGAACAGGCAGCGGCGGCAGCGGCGGCGGTGACGGATGCCGGGCAGCGCCGGCCGCGTGGCGTCGACGTCCTCAACGACGACACGCTCGACGACACCGTCGATACCGACGCGAAGAACATTCACGCGAAGCGCGAAGCGGAAATGCTCGCCCGCGAGCCAGACGCCGTGATCTTCTCGAATGCCACGCTATCGAACCATGTGCCGGAGGCGAGCGGCGTCCTCGCCGGTTTCGATAGCCGTCCCGGGCACAAGGGATTCGCGCTCGCGGTGGCGAACGGGTATCGCGTCATCGATCGGGGAATGGTCGCGCCCGCGGTGCCGGACGTCGAGGAACATCTGCGCTTCGTCGCGCGCGATGCGCACGGCCATACGCTGCAAGGGCGCACGCACTATGCGCTGAACCACTTGCGGCCGTCGCGCCTGATCGTGATCGAACGGTCGTGAACGGCCTCAAAAGTAATCGGGCGGCCGCGCATTGAGGGCGCGGCCGCCGCGCTACGCTTACTTCTTTTCGTCCTTCTCGTCATCCGTCTCGATGCGGGTCACGCCGCCCGTTGCGGGCGGATCGCTGGCCGGGAACGTGTCTTCCACGGCCTTGTCGACCGTGTCTTCATCGCGCTCGGAAGTCGGGTTCTGCTCTTTCGTGTTGCTCATCGTCGGCTCCTTTTGTCGTGACGTCGCTAGCACCACAGCAAAGATCATTCCGAAGCCGGCGCGAGGCAGGCACAAAGATTGCGCTATGCCTTCTGCTCTTTCACGAGCGAACCAAAGACAAGAATCCGGGACCGCATACATTCGAATAAAGGGGAAGGCGATGACCACGAGTCAGACCTACGACGGCCTGAACGCCACGGACGAGACCGGCGACGACGACGCACCGCGCGAAGCGCGTCCCGCCGCTCCCGAACGCAGCGCGGCGCAGCAACGGTTCAAGTCGGCGCTCGCGTGCCTCGGGGCCGCCTACGCGCTGTCGTGGGCGGAACTCGGGCTCGCGCTCGCCATGGGCTTTCCGGGCGATGCGGCAAGCCATCCGGTCGCGGCGTCCATCGTGTCGCGCGTGCTCGTCGGCCTGCTGTATCTGTGCGTCGCCTCCCGCCTGCAATGGGCGCGCTGGCTGACCGTCGCGCTCGGCTTCGTCACCGTGGCGCTGGTCGCGCCGACGCTCGCGCTGCAATGGCACGTCTTTCCCGCAGCGGCCGTGGTGTCGGGGCTGACGCTCGCGTGCCGTTTCGCGGCGTCGCTGTTCCTGCTCTCGCCGATGCCTGCGCGCCGGGCCGCCTGACGCCGCTTCCTGCAGCGGCTTTTCAGCGCGCCTTTGCGCGGGCACAATGCGTTGCCGTTCTCCCACTGCAAGGCTTGCGAGGCTGCTCATGAAAATCGCTGTCATCGGCGCGACCGGCACGGTAGGCCGGGCCGTCTGCGCCGAATTCCAACCGCGTCACGAAGTCATCGAGATCGGCGCGACGCGTGGCGCCCATCGCGTCGACCTGCTCGATCTGGACAGCATCAAGCGCCTTTTCGAAGCCATCGGCCGGGTCGATGCGATCGTCGCCACGGCCGGTCATGTCCACTTCGGCGAGCTCGTCAAGATGACGCCCGCGCAGTTTCGCGTAGGCCTCGACGACAAGCTCATGGGCCAGGTCAACCTCGTGCTCACGGCGCGCGACTACCTCAACGATGGCGGCTCGTTCACGCTGACGAGCGGCATCGTCGGCGCAGAGCCGATCCGGCTAGGCGCGAGCGCGGCGGCCGTCAACGGCGCGATCGAAGGCTTCGTGCGCGGCGCGGCGATCGAACTGCCGCGCGGCCTGCGCATCAACGCGGTGAGCCCGACCATGCTGGAAGAAGCGCGCGAGAGCTTCGGGCCGTATTTTCGCGGCTTCGAGGCGGCGAGCGGGGCGCGCGTGGCATTGGCCTATAGCCGCAGCGTGGAAGGCGCGGAAACCGGCCGCGTGTATGCCGTGCATTGAGCGCGCCGTTCGCTTAAGCTCGGCGCTTGCCTAGAAAGGAGCAGCCCGATGGAATGGACTCGTGGCGAATGGCGCGTGACGACGGACATCGCTTCGTTCGACTTCGACGTGATTCACCGCTATCTGAGCGAAGTGGCGTACTGGTCGCCGGGCGTCGCGCGCGAAACGGTCGAGCGCGCGGCGCGTCATTCGCTCGCGTTCGGCCTTTTCGAAGGCGGGCGGCAGATCGGCTATGCACGCATGATTACCGATACAGCGACCTTCGCCTATCTGGCGGACGTTTTCGTGCTGCCGGAGCGTCAGGGCGCGGGCCTCGGCAAGTGGATGATCGAATGCGTGATGGCGCATCCCGACTTGCAGGGCTTGCGCCGCATGATGCTCGTCACGTCCGACGCGCATGGCCTCTATGCGCGCTTCGGCTTTCGCGCGAGCGCCCATCCCGAGCGGATCATGGAGAAGACCGCCGCGCGTCCCGCCTAGCCGCCCTTCACGCCTTGCGTGTTGACGTAGAGCGAATAGAGCCCGTGGCTCGCCGCCATGAAGAGCCGGTTGCGATGCCGGCCGCCGAAGCACACGTTCGCGCATCGCTCGGGCAGGTCGATGTGGCCGATCGCCTCGCCTTGCGGCGTGAAGATGCGCACGCCATCGAGCTCGGCATCGCCCATGCCCCAGCCGCACCACAGATTGCCGTGAATATCGACGCGAAAGCCATCCGGCGTGCCGGGGCCCGCGTCGATTAATTCGCGCCGCTTGCCGAGCGCGCGGCCGCCGTCGAGCACGTCGAACGCGATGATCTTGCGCGGCGTCGAGCGCGACTCGACCACGTACAGCACCGATTCGTCGGGCGAAAACGCGAGTCCGTTCGGGCCGATGAAGTCGTCGATCATCACGGCGATCTCGCCGCTCTGGCCGTCGACGCGATACACGCACGGCTTCAGCTCCGAGGGCTGCTTCTCGCCTTCGTAGAAGCCGTCGATGCCGAAGATCGGATCGCTGAACCAGATGGAGCCGTCCGACTTCACGACGACATCGTTCGGCGAATTGAGCGGCTTGCCGTCATAGCGATCCGCGAGCACGGTGATGGAGCCGTCGTACTCGGTGCGCGTCACGCGCCGCGTGAGATGCTCGCAGGTCACGAGCCGCCCTTCGCGGTCGCGCGTGTTGCCGTTCGCGTTGTTCGACGGCTTGCGAAACACGCCGACCTGCCCGTTTTCCTCGTCCCAGCGCAGGATGCGGTTGTTCGGTATGTCGCTCCACAAGAGATACCGCCCGTCGCCGAACCACACCGGCCCTTCCGACCAGCGCGCGCCCTGATAGAGACACTCGACCGACGCCGATGCAATGCGCAGCGCGTTGAAACGCGGATCGAGCACGCGCACGGCGGGGTCGGGATAGCGGCGGTCGGAAAGGGTCATCGGTTCGGGTTCTCGTTGAACGTTGGACGGAGCACAGCAAGAGGACACGGCGTTGTCAGTTCGGCCCCAGTTCGCCATCGCGCAGGCGCCAGAGATTGAGCGGGTTGTCGTCGGCGAGCGCCTCGGGCAAGAGCGCCGCCGGCAAGTCCTGATAGCAGACCGGCCGCAGAAAACGCTCGATCGCCATTGCGCCGACCGATGTCGAGCGGCCATCGGATGTCGCCGGATACGGGCCGCCGTGAACCATTGCGTACGACACCTCGACGCCCGTCGGAAAACCGTTCGCCAGAATTCGCCCGGCCTTGCGTTCGAGCACCGGCAACAAACGCCGCGCCAAGTCGATATCGTCGTTATCCATCAGCAGCGTCGCCGTCAGCTGGCCTTCGAGCTGACGCGCCACCGCGATCATCTGGTCCTCGTCCTCGCACGCGACGATAACCGACGTCGGCCCGAAAATCTCGTCGGCGAGATGCGGCGTCGCGAGAAACTGCTCCGCGCTCACGCGATACAGCGCCGGCAGCGCGCCGCTCGCCGCTTCCGTCTCCTTTCCCGTCGCGATGCGCTGCGCGCCCGAGTCATCGCGATGCCGGATGCCGTCCTCGTACGCCGCCGCGATGCCTGCGGTAAGCATCGTCTGCGCGTCCTTCTTTTCGAGCGCGGCTGTCGCGTGATCCACGAAAGCGTCGAGCTTGGCGTCCGCGAGCGCGAACACGAGGCCCGGGTTCGTGCAGAACTGTCCGACGCCGAGCGTCACCGAGTCGATGTAGCCCGCCGCAAGCGACTCGCCGCGCGTGGCGAGCGCACCCGGCAGCGCGAACATCGGGTTGACGCTGCTCATTTCCGCGAAGACCGGGATCGGCTCCGGGCGCTTCGCTGCGATCTCCATGAGCGCCAGCCCGCCGCGCCGCGAGCCCGTGAAACCGACCGCCTTGATCGCCGGATGCGCGACGAGCGCCTCGCCGATGGCGTTGCCCGCGCCGACGACGAGCGAGAACACGCCTTCGTGCAGGCCCGTTTCCGCGACGGCCTTCTGCACCGCGCGCCCGACCATCTCGGAGGTGCCGAGATGCGCCGGATGCGACTTCACGACGACCGGACAGCCCGCCGCCAGCGCCGCCGCCGTATCGCCGCCCGCCACCGAGAACGCCAGCGGGAAATTGCTCGCGCCGAACACGGCGACCGGTCCGACCGGAATCTTCTGCAAGCGCAGGTCCGGGCGCGGCGCGGGCTTGCGCTCCGGCTGCGCGGAATCGAGCGTCGCGGTGAGCCAGCGCCCCTCGCGCACGAGCGACGCAAAGAGCCGCAACTGCCCGACCGTGCGTGCCCGTTCGCCTTCGAGCCGCGCTTTCGCCAGCGCGGATTCGGCCTGCGCACGCTCGATGAGCGCATCGCCCATTCCGAGGATGTTGTCCGCGACTGCTTCGAGCAGTTGCGCGCGCGTTTCGAGCGGCGCCTGGCGATACGGATCGAACGCGGCGTCGGCCAGTTCGCACGCGCGCGCGACTTCCGCCGCCCCGCCGCCGCCGAACACGGGTTCGAGATCGACGTTGCGCGCCGGGTCGAAGGCGCGCAGCGTGGCGTCCGTGCCCCGTACGGCCGTCGCGCCGATCAGCATTTCTCCGGTGATCATCATGGTGATTTCTCCGTGCTGGTGCTGCCGCCCGTCACGGGCGCCAACGAGTGTGAACGTGCCGCGCACGCATTACGCGTGCCGCTCAGCCCTTGCCCGCGCGCCGGAACGTGATATGCCCGATGCGCCGCACGAGCAGCGCGGCGACGAGCGCGGCCACGCCCGTCAGCATGACGCCGATGTGCACCGACTGCACGAGCGCATCGCGGGCGGCGTCGAAGAGCGCGGGCGCGTCCAGCGCCGCCGCCGTCAGTTCGCGCTGCATGGTATCGCGCAACGCTTCGTCGACGAGAATGCGCGGGTCAGCGAAACGCGGCTGCCACTGCGCCGCCGCGCCCGCGCCGAGCACGCTGATCGTGCGCGTCACGACGTTCGCGTAATGATGCGCGACGATCGTCCCCACGATGCTCGTGCCGAGCATGCCGCCGACCATGCGCGTCGATTGCAGCAGCGCCGTCGTGATGCCGAAGCGCTCGCGGCCAGCGATCTCCTGGCCGAACACGTTCATGTTGTTGAGCACGAAGCCGAGGCCGATGCCGACCGCGGCCATCGGCAATTCGATCCACACATGCGGCGTCGTGGCGCGCGCGAACGCCAGCGCGACCGACGCCACCAGCAAGAGCGAAAAGCCGATGGTCAGAATCTTCGTCGGCTTGCGTAGATGGATCACGATACGCGTATTGACAAAGCTGCCGATGGCGATGCACGCGGCAATCGGCGTCGCAAGCAGACCGGCCTCCTGCGGCGAGAGCCCGAAGCCGCCCTGCAACAAGAGCGGCGCGAAGAAGATCAGCGAGAACATCACGAAGCCCGCGAGAAACGACAGCGTGAACAGCGTGACCAGATGCGGATCGCGGAAGATGTCGAGCGGCAGAATCGGATGCGTCGCGCGCCGTTCGCAGACCAGGAGCGCCGCCGCGCCCGCCACGACCACGCAGCCGAGCGCGATGTTGCCGCCCGAGAGGCCGCTTTTCGGCACGGACTCGATCAGCGACTGAAACCCGCCGAGCACGAGCGCGACGAGCGCCGCGCCGAGCCAGTCGATCTTCACGCCGCCTTCGCGCGGCCGGTGCAGATTCGGCAGATGCGCCCAGATGAAGTACAGCGCCGCCGCGCCGACCGGCAGATTGACGAGGAAGGTCGAACGCCAGCCCCAGTGCTGGCTCATCCAGCCGCCGAGCGACGGCCCCGCCGCCGTGCCGATGCCGTAGGCCGCCGCCAGCACCACTTGCCAGCGCACGCGCGTGCGCGGATCGGGGAACAGATCGGGAATCGCGGCGAACGCGGTGCCGACCATCATGCCGCCGCCGACGCCTTGCAGCCCGCGAGCCAGCGCGAGAAACAGCATGTTCGGCGCGAGCCCGCACAGCACGGACGCCACGGTGAACGTGATCACCGCCGCAATGACGAAGCGCTTGCGCCCGAAGTAGTCGCCGAGCCGCCCGAACACGGGCACGGTGACGACGGAAGCGAGCAGATAGGCGCTCGCAATCCACGCGTAATACTCGAAGCCGTGCAGTTCCGCGACGATGGACGGCAGCGCCGTGCTGACCACGGTCTGGTCCAGCGCGACCAGCATGTTGACGAGGCCGATGCCGAGCATCGCGTAAAGAGCCGTGCGGAACGCAAGTGCGTGAGAAGGGGCGTCAGGCGTGCGGGCGTCGGTCGTGCGGGCGTCGGTCATGCGGTCGGGTGTTAAGCGGGCGCTTAGTCGGTGGAAAGACGAATTGTACGGCGTTACGTGCGGCGGATCGACTCATCTCAGAAATGCGCGAGCCTGCGCGCGCTATCCTCCGCGTGCATTCACCGCGCTCAAGGGCCGGGACGCAGCGGAACGCCGCCGCGCTTTCGACATCGATCAACGGAGCACACGCCAATGTTCAAACGCATCCTCGTCGCCATCGACGGCAGCCGCACCTCGGAACGCGCCTTCCAGACGGCGCTCGACCTCGCGGTCCAGCACGAGGCCGTCATGCAGCCGTTCTACGTCGTCGAAAGCGCGCCGCTCTACGTGGACGTGCCCGGCTACGATCCGTCGCCGTTGCAGGCGGGGCTCGCCGAAGAAGGCGCGGCGCTCGCCCGCGAGGCCGCCGAGGCGATGAAAGCGCGCGGCATTGCCGGCAGCGTCGTGACCGCCGATGCCACCGCGAGCGACGACGTCGCCTCGCTCATTCTCTCGGCTGCCAGCACGTTCGATGCCGACCTGCTCGTGATGGGCACGCACGGCCGCAAGGGTGTGCAACGGCTGATTCTCGGCAGCGTGGCCGAGCGTTGTCTGCGGCAGGCCACGCTGCCGGTGCTATTGGTTCCGTCGGCGGCAGGTGTACCAAACGTTCCGGACGTCGCGAATAACCCATGATGTAAGCATCCGGCAAGGCGCGGGGGCGCGGCATTTTTTCGCGGTGTCGGCAAGGTCCGCTATGGGACAATCGTTTTGTCATTTATCAAGAAACGAAGTCCGCCATGTCCGATTCGACTTCCATGCGGCGCCGCGCCGCGCATTGTTCGAGCTGCGCCATGCGCCATCTGTGCATGCCCGAAGGGCTGTGCGCCAATGATGTCTCGCGGCTCGAGAACATCATCTCCGTAACCCGCAAGATACGGCGCGGCGAGGCGCTGTTCCGCACGGGCGACCCGTTCGATTCGCTCTACGCCGTGCGCTCGGGTTCGCTCAAGACGCTCGTCACGCATGACGGCAGCCGCGACGGCGGCCGCGAGCGCGTCACCGGACTGCTGCTCGCGGGTGACGCGCTGGGTCTCGACGGCATCGGCGACGGGCGGCATACGTGCGACGCGGTGGCGCTGGAAGACAGCACGGTCTGCGTCGTGCCGTACGCGCTTTTCGAGCGCATGTGCCGCGAAACCGACGCGCTTCAGCGGCGCATGCACCGCATGATGAGCCAGGCGATCAACCGCGAATCGGACCATGTCGTGCGACTCGGCATGCTGCGCGCCGACGAACGCGTCGCGCGCCTTCTGCTCGATATGTCGGCGCGGCTCGCGCGGCGCGGCTATGCGGCGACTGAGTTCACCATGCGCATGACGCGCGACGACATCGGCAGCTATCTCGGCATGACGCTCGAAACCGTGAGCCGCACGCTCTCGCGCTTCGACAAGCTCGGGCTGATCGAGGCGCACGGCAAATCCATTCGCATCCGCGATTTCGAGCGCCTGCGCAGTATCTGACAATTTGCCTGCCGCCCCGCCCGGTGCGGCTTCGCGCCCGACTGTTCGCCGCGCCCGAACAAACGCCGGCCATTATCGGCTTGGCACGCGCTTCGCTTCGCATTAGTCTTTTTGTTTTCCAGGGCACAGCCTTGGCCTGCCACGGAGACCGAGCGACATGAATCGCGAACCATCCCTGCGTCATCCGCTGCTCGACCGGCTCGCCGAAGCGCGCCGCGTCACCGACGAACTCTTCGATATCGTCAAGCGCGAGCATCTGTACGACCGGCCGATTGCCGAGCGCCACCGTATCGTCTTCTATATCGGCCATCTCGAGGCGTTCGACCGCAATCTGTTCGACCAGCGCCTGTTCCATCTGCCGAACGCCCAGCCTGCTTACGACCAGCTGTTCGCGTTCGGCATCGACCCGGTGGATGGCGGTCTACCGACGGACCAACCCGGCGACTGGCCCTCGCTCGACGAAGTGCACGCATACCGTGCGCGAGTGCGCGCCGACATCGACGCGCGCTTCGATCCCATCACGCTCGTCGCGCACCCCGTTTCCGCCGACGAGTCGCCCGCGAAGCTGCTCGAAGTCGCGATCGAGCATCGGCTGATGCACGCGGAGACGCTCGCGTACATGTTGCATCAATTACCGGTCGACAGGAAAAAAGCACCGGCCGATGCCGCGTCCGAGCGCACAACGGATCGCGCGCTCTCGCATGAAACCGTGCACGTGCCGGCCGGCAGCGTGACGCTCGGTCTCTCGCGCGACAGCCAGCGCTTCGGCTGGGACAACGAATTCGGCGAAATGCGCGTGGACGTGCCTGCATTCGACATCGACCGCTACATGGTGACGAACGGCGACTATCTGCGCTTCATCGACGCGGGCGGTTACTGGAACCGCGGGCTATGGACCGACGACGACTGGGCGTGGAAGGAAGCGCAGCGCATCGCGCATCCGGCGTTCTGGGTGCGCGGCGACGAAGGCGCCGACAGCCAGCATCGAACGGACTCGGGCTGGAAGCTGCGCACGATGTTCGAGGAGATCGCGCTGCCGCTCGACTGGCCGGTCTACGTGAGCTATGCCGAAGCGAACGCCTATGCGCGCTGGGCCGGCAAGCGCCTGCCGACGGAAGCGGAGTGGCAGCGCGCGGCCATCGGCGCGCCGCACGTCGCGGAAGGCAATTTCGACTTCCGCCGCTGGGACCCGACGCCCGTGCAGGCGCATCCGGATAACCGCAGCGACTTCGGCGTGGAGGGGCAATACGGCAACGGCTGGGAGTGGACCTCGACGACCTTCGGCCCGCTCGAAGGTTTCGAGCCGTTTCCGTTCTATCTCGGCTATTCCGCCAACTTCTTCGACGGCAAGCACTTCGTCATCAAGGGCGGTTCTCCGCGCACGGCTGCATGCATGCTGCGCCCGAGCTTTCGCAACTGGTTTCAGGGGCACTATCAGTACGTCTATGCAGGCTTTCGCTGCGTGAACGTCCGCTGAGCCTCAGCCGGCAAGCGTAGACATCGTTCGGTGAACGAAATGTTCTACCGCTTGCCCGCTTGATTAACCGACAACGACAGCACTTCCCGTCGATTCGTACGACGAATGAACCGCTTGCAGCGGCGACGCGGCGAGTGCATTTCCATTTTCGATCGACTACCATCGGCAAGACGAACGACAAGCCAGTGCATGACTGCAACGATGTGACGTGCAATGCCGCGGCATCGCGAGTCACGCGGGAATGCACTGAGTTTGACGCGACCACATTTCCGAGGGTAGCCGATGCGAATTGCATTCATCGTCGACAAGTTGCCGGTTCCGTCCGAAACGTTCGTTCTCCGTCAGATGAAAGGCTTCGCAGAGCGCGGTCACGAGGTGTTCGCCCTGGCTGCGAAGTACGACGACACTGCGGTGGACCCCACGCGGGGACGCGTGGAGTTGCGCGTCTTTCGACAGGACGTCAGCATGCTGCGCCACTCCGTGTCGTGCGCGAAGCTCGGCGCGCTGGCTTGCATCGACGACAAGCGGCGCAAGCGCCTGTCTGTCGCCCTTCGCGCGGCGGCGACCGGGTGTCGCTCCGCATTCATCGACATCGTGTCGGGCGGCGACACGGAGGGCATCGACTTCGACGTCGTGATCGCGCACTTCGGCCCCATCGGCGTGCGCGCCATGTATCTGAAGGAAGCCGGACTGTTGAGCGGGCCTATCGTCACCGTCTTTCATGGTGCCGACATGAGCGATCACGCGGTCGTCGAACGATGGCTGCCGCATTATCGGCGCCTCTTTCGCCTGAGCCCGCTGCTACTGCCGATCAGTAATCTCTGGCGCAACCGGCTCATCGAATGGGGCGCGCCCGAATCGCGAACGAAGGTTCACCACGTGGGCGTGGAAACGCACCGGCTGACTCCGCAGGCGAGCAACCGGCCGTTGCATCGCCCGCTGAAGGTGCTGAGCGTGGCGCGCTTCACCGAAAAAAAGGGACTGGCGTACGCCATCGAAGGAGTGCGTAGTTGCCGGCATCCGGTGCAGTTGAACCTCATCGGTTTCGGACCGCTCGAAGACGCGCTGCGCAGCGCTGCGTCGTCCAGTACGAACGAGATCAACTTTCTCGGCAAGTGCTCGCACGAGCGCGTGTTCGAAGAACTGAAGAGCGCAGACGTGTTCCTGCTGCCCTCCGTCGTGGCGAGCAACGGCGACATGGAAGGCATTCCGGTGTCGATCATGGAGGCCATGGCGACGGGCGTGCTGGTCGTCGCGACCCGGCACAGCGGCATACCGGAGCTCGTGGCGCACGGCGTGACCGGCCTGCTCGTGGAGGAGCGTTCGGCAAGCGGCATCGCCGAGGCGCTTTCCGCAATCGTGGAGGGAAAGGTCGATGTGCAGGCGATGCGCACGAACGCTCGTCGCAAGGTGGAGAACGAATTCAACGGCCAGGCGCTCGATGCGGATCTGGAAAGACTGCTCGTTCGAACGTTCGGCTACGCTACGCCCGCGAGCGCGGACGACCACACATATCATGGCGACGAGGTAGCGGTCGGTTACAACCGTCCACCCAGTTAGTGCCTTCATTCTCGTTTGACCGTTCCGGCGTCGGGCTCGCGTGTCGAGCCACGTCGCGTCGAGAATCCTAACTGAGCGAGCGTTCGAATCGACCGCTGACGATGGAGGCAGATGAATGACCGCAAGACAAATGCTCATTCACGGTATCAAGGTTTGCTTGCCCGACAAGGTGTTGCTGAGCCTTTATCATCGTCGCAGGATCGGCCGCTTTCCGAATCTGCGCAATCCGGCGACGTTCAACGAGAAGGTCTTGCAGCGCTGCCTTGCGCCCGACCCGCGTTATACCGATCTCTCCGACAAGCTGAAGGTTCGCGCTTATGTCGCGGACAAGATCGGCGAAAAGTATCTGATTCCGCTGTTCGCCGCGCCGTCCTCTTTCACCCAGCGCGAATTCGACGCGCTTCCTTCCACCTTCGTGATGAAGGCGAATCACGGCTGCGGATTCGTGAAGCTCGTCAGGGACAAGCGCGAGACCTCGTTCGAGGCGCTGAATGCGCTGGCGCAGCGCTGGTTGTCGACGAACTTCTTCACGGTGGCGAGGGAACGGCACTATCAGGCTATCGAGCGCCGCATTCTGTTCGAGAAGCTCCTTCTCGGGCCGGACAACAAGGTGCCGCCCGATATCAAGATCCATGTCTTCAACAGAAACGCCGACGATCCGCAGATTTTCATTCTCGTGATTTCGGATCGATTCGAAGGACATCCACGCGGCGATATCTACGACGCTCACTGGAACCGGCTCGACATCAAGATGGGGCACTACTCGCAGAGCGACAAGCCCGCTCCCCGTCCGCACAACCTCGACGAAATCCTATGGGTAGCGCGCACCCTCGCAAGCGATTTCGACTTCGTGCGGGTCGACCTTTATAACGTGGACGATCATATTTACTTCGGTGAACTGACATTCACGCCCGGCGCGGGCCTGTTCCCGTTGACGCCCGACAGCGTCGACTATGAATGGGGCCGCTTGATGTAATCGGGACACCGAGGCTCAGGACAAGTCCTCGATACGACACGCAATCCGCGCACGCGCCGGCCGGTCGCGTGCCACATCGCATTGGCAATGGCCGCATTCACGCCCTCGACAAACCATAAAGCGACGACGCAATCGCTCAAGTAATTAGTTCCGCATAGGGTCGATCGGGATGAAATAACACCCGCGACGCATGGCTCCGGCACATTAACGAGATGGTACACTGCCGCCGCCGCGAAGGCCGTGGCATGTCATCGCCGTCACGCGGGAAGGTTTGTCCAGCTTACGTTCACGGTCGAGCTGCGAGATCCCAGAATCAGCCGCTTCCCCCGCCGCATTCGCCGAATTGACAGAAACAACAGCTAGTCTTTTCGCTGGCGAAAAAAAACGCATTGAAGTAAGTTCTGGCGGTAATAGCGCCTGGACAAACGTCCGGATCGGTGCTCGCACGCCCTAATAAAAACATGGCCGCTATCTTCGATTATCTTTTGGACAGACAAATATCCAGGCAATGGCGCGGCATGCTGTCCGCGCTCGCGGACGAGTTCGAGGCGCAGATCGGACATGGCGAACTGCGCGAGCTGATGCATCGCGTGGGCAGCCGCTTCGCGAAGGCGCATGCGCTGCCGCCCTGCGATTCGACGTCCGCGCTCGCGGATGCGCTCAACACGCTGTGGCGAGACACCGACTGGGGCTTCGTCGAACTGTCCGACGAGCGCGACCACCTGAGCATCGTGCATTACTGCGCGCCGTTGCCGGCCTTCGGCGAGAGCGCCCTCGCGTGGACGCCGGCGTTTCTCGAGGGCGCGTATCAGCAGTGGCTCGCCGGCCTGGGCGCGCAAGGGCTCGCTATCCGGCAGGCAAGCGAATTCGGCGGCGACACCGCCATCGAGTTCAGGCTCGCGCGCGCCGCAGTCTGAATCCGGCGTTTCGAATACCGGTGACCGCCGCCTCGACGCGGCGGCATCGACCGCCCGGTTCGGCGGACCACAACGAGCAGTACCGGCCACGCATCACGTAAGGCACGACGAGGAAGCGGCATCATGAGTACTTCGCGCGATATCCAGAAGCTGTTCGACCATTTCGGCGGCAATGCAGGCGACTACCAGGAAATCGGCCGGGAGAACGAGGCGCAGTCGGCGCGCACCCGCTGGCCGTTGCTCGCGACGCTCGACTTCGCGCAGCCCGCCATCCCCGACATCCGGCCGCGCCGCGAGGCGCCGCCGCATTCGAGCGAGCCTTCCGACACGCAGCCCGCAGGCATGCCCATCAATCGCGGCAAGCGCCAGCTCTTCATGCGCGCGCATCGCCGCGCGATTCCGCCGGTCACTCCGCCCGCCGCGGAATCGCTGAGCGCATTGCGCTTTTCGGCGACGGGCGAATCGCCGTCGGACGAGACAGGAACGATTCCCGATTCGGCCGATGCCACCGCTGCATCGCTTGCGCCCGTCACGAACGTAGCCGCGGCGCTGAAGCCGGAACCCGTGCGCCCCGCGCCTGCGCAAGTGCCTAAAAGCGTGCCGAACGCGCCCGCGCCTTCCGCGCCCCAGTCCATCCTCGGCAAGCTCTTCAAGCCGCAAGCGCAAGAGGCGACGAACGCACCGGCGGATTCACTCAACGTCCTGTTCGAACGTCTGCGGCACGCCGGCCGCGCGGTGAGCGAACCCACGAACACGCGCGCCGGCCGCCTTCCCCGCTTATGAGAGTCATCACGGTAGTTTCCGCGAAGGGCGGCGTCGGCAAGACGACGCTCGCCGCCAATCTGGCCTCGGTGCTGGCCGCGCGCAACCGCCGCGTGATCGTGCTCGATCTCGATCCGCAGAACGCGCTGCGCCTTCACTTCGGCATTCCGCTCGACAGCATCGACGGCATCTCGCGCGCAACGCTTAGCCGCGAGCCGTGGCAGTCGGTGATGTTCGACGGCGTCGATGGCGTGACCGTGCTGCCCTACGGCGCCGTGACCGAGGACGACCGCCGCCGCTTCGAGGCGCTCGTCGACAGCGATCCTTCGTGGCTCGCGCGCTCGCTCGATGCGCTCGCGCTGGACGCGAACGACATCGTGATCGTCGACACGCCGCCGGGCTCGTCGGTCTACACGCGCACCGCGCTGACGGCCGCGAACTTCGCGCTGAACGTCGTCTTGGCCGACGCCGCCTCCTACGCCGCGATTCCCGGCATGGAGCGCATGGTCGATGCCTACGCCGCGCCGCGACAGGACTTCGCGGGCCAGGGCTATGTCGTCAATCAGGTCGATCAGTCGCGCCAGTTGAGCAAGGACGTGCTCAAGGTGCTGCGAAACATGCTCGGCGCAAAGCTGTTTCCGGGCGTGATCCATCAGGACGAAGGCGTCTGTGAATCGCTCGCGTGCGACACCACGCTGATTCACTACGATCCGCTCTCGCAAGCCGCCGCCGATCTGCGCGCGTGCGGCGAGTGGCTCCTCGCCGCTACCGACGCGATGGCCGCTTCGTCGAGGAAGCTCGCATGAGTTCGGCCAAGATCCCGTCGCCCGAGACGGAGGTGAGCGTCGCGACCTCGCGGCTGGAACGTTTCGTCGATGCGAGCATCTGGGGCAGCCGCATCGTCGTCGTTCTCCTTACGATGTTCGCCGCGTTCGCGCTGTACTTCGTCGTCACGGTGCCGCTCGCGTTCGGCCAGCAGCTTGCGTTCGCAAGCATCTGCTTCGTCTGCGCGCTCGGATTCCGGCGTCTGCAAGGTCAATACGCGACGCTCGTGATGATCATGCTCTCGATCGTCGCGTCGGGCCGCTACATGTACTGGCGGCTCACCGAGACCACGTACTGGGAACGTCCGCTCGACGCCGCGTGGGGCCTTCTGCTCGTCGCGGCCGAAGTCTACGCGGCGCTCGTGCTGCTGCTCGGCTACTTCCAGACCGCTTGGCCGCTCAAGCGCAAGCCGCTGCCGCTGCCCGCGGACCGCAGCCAGTGGCCGACCGTCGACATCTTCATTCCGACCTACAACGAGCCGCTCTCGGTCGTGAAGCCGACGATCTACGCCGCGCTCGCGCTCGATTATCCGACCGACAAGCTCGCCATTCACGTGCTCGACGACGGCCGCCGTCCCGAGTTCAAGGCGTTCTGCGAGGAAGTCGGCGTCAACTGGACGATCCGCACGCACAACCGCCACGCGAAAGCGGGCAACATCAACGAGGCGCTCAAGATCACGAAGGGCGAATACCTCGCCATCTTCGACTGCGATCACATCCCGACGCGCTCGTTCCTGCAGGTCTGCCTCGGCTGGTTCCTGCGCGACAAGCTGCTTTCGATGCTGCAGACGCCGCACCATTTCTTCTCGCCCGATCCGTTCGAGCGCAATCTCGGCACGTTCCGCAAGGTGCCGAACGAAGGCGAACTGTTTTACGGTCTCGTGCAGGACGGCAACGACCTCTGGAACGCGACGTTCTTCTGCGGCTCGTGCGCGGTGCTGCGCCGCTCGATGGTCGAAGAGATCGGCGGCATCGCGGTCGAAACCGTCACCGAAGACGCGCATACGGCGCTCAAGCTGCATCGGCTCGGCTATACGACCGCGTATCTCGCGATCCCGCAGGCGGCCGGTCTCGCCACCGAAAGCCTGTCCGGGCATATCGGGCAGCGCATTCGCTGGGCGCGCGGCATGACGCAGATTTTCCGCATCGACAATCCGCTCACCGGCAAGGGCCTGAAGATAGGCCAGCGGCTTTGTTACCTCAACGGCATGCTGCACTTCTTCTATGGCGTGCCGCGTCTCGTCTTTCTCACCGCGCCGCTCTCGTACCTGTTCTTCGGCGCGCACGTGATCGAAGCGGCGGCGAGCACCATCGCCATCTTCGCGCTGCCGCACATGATGCACGCGAGCATCACCAATTCGCGCATGCAGCGCAGCTTCCGCCATTCGTTCTGGGCCGAAGTGTACGAATCGGTGCTCGCGTCGTACATCACCGCGCCGACGCTGCTCGCGGTCATCAACCCGAAGCTCGGCAAGTTCAACGTGACGGCCAAGGGCGGCCAGATCGCAAAGGACTACTTCGACTGGACCATCTCGCGGCCGTATCTGTTCCTGCTGCTTTTGAACCTGCTCGGCTTCGTCGCGGGCATCGTGCATATCGTCATGTATTGGCACGTACGCAGCGAAGTGAACACGACGCTGCTCAACCTGTGCTGGACGGTCTACAACATGCTGATTCTCGGCGCGTCGGTGGCGGCGGCGAGCGAGCGCAAGCAGGTGCGCGCGACGCATCGCGTGTCGATGAAGATGCCCGTCATGCTCAAGTTCTCGACCGGGCGCACGCTCGCCTGCGAGACCATCGACTATTCGGAAGGCGGCGTGGGCGTCGCGCTGCCGGGCAAGATCGCCGTGCCGATGCACGAGCGCGTCACCGTCTCGCTCTTTCGCGGCGACGAGGAATACGCGTTCCCCGCGACCGTCGGTTATACCGAGCCGGGCCGCGTCGGCCTGCGCTTTTCCGAGCTCACGCGCGAGCAGGAATACGACTTCGTGAAGACGACGTTCGCGCGCGCCGATGCCTGGACCGGCTGGTCCGAAGGACGCCGCCCGGATACACCGCTGCGCGGCTTGTCGCATGTGCTGCTGGTCGGCACGCGCGGCATCGCGGGATTATTCGAGCATTTGTACAGTGACCTTCGCACCTGGATGAACAAACGCCCGGTCGATGTGAACAAGCTGAAAACCAAAGACCAATAATGGGCATGGGAATGTCGAAGTTGCGCGTTGAACAACGAACGGGCGAGCGCGCGCCGCATTTTTGCGAACGACCTCTGGCGCGTGCATTCGCCGTTTTCGTCGCGTTGCAGACCGCCCTCGCCGCGCCGTTCGCGTCCATCGCCGCGGCGGCGGAGAGCACGCCGCCGACGAGCGGCACGCAGCAGGCGACCGGCGTGGGCGCCGTGCCCGCGCCGGGTCCGGCCGTCGTCTACAACCCCGCCGCGATCCAGCAGCCGGCGCTCGCGATGCCCGTTCCCGCCTTCTCCGGCAAGCCGGACAAGCCGCTCACCTCGCGCATGCGGACGACCGCCGATCCCGGCACGCTGGTGCCTGGCGGCCGCCGTCAGACGCTGACCTTCGCCGATTACGGCGCGCTCGATCCGCTGCAACTGCGAGGCACCGACGGCCAGAACGGCATCGCGTTCTCGGTGCGCGGCGACGAAGTCGTGACCGGCGCGGTGCTGCATCTGATCTACAGCTATTCGCCGTCGCTGTTGCCGTCGATCTCGCAACTGAAGGTGCTCATCAACGGCGAAGTCGCGGCGACGCTGCCCGTGCCGCGCGATCAGGCGGGCACGCTCGTCGCCCGCGACGTGGCGATCGATCCGCGCTTCATCACCGAGTTCAATCACCTCAACGTGCAGTTGATCGGCCATTACACGCAGCAGTGCGAGGACCCGTCCAGTTCGACGCTGTGGGCGACCGTCAGCAACGCGAGTTCGCTCGATCTCACGTATGCGTCGATTGCCGGCAAGCCCGACCTCGCCGCGCTGCCGCTGCCCTTCTTCGACCGCCGCGACGTGCGCCGTCTCGAACTGCCGTTCGTGTTCGCGGGCAAGCCGAGCCTCGCCGCGCTGGAAGCGGCCGGCACCGTCGCGTCGTATTTCGGCTCGCTCGCGGGCTATCGCGGCGCGATCTTCCCGGCGCAGACCGACAACGTGCCGCTGTCGGGCAATGCCGTGGTGTTCGCCGTCGGCGATGCGAAAGTCGCTGGCGTTGCCGGCGTTGCTATCCCGCCGGTGTCCGGGCCGACCATCGCGCTCGTCGAACGCGATGCGAACGCGCGCGGGCGTCTGTTGCTCGTGCTAGGCCGCGATGACAACGAACTGAAGACCGCCGCAAAGGCGCTGGGCGTCGGCCGCAACGCGCTGTCGGGAACGAGCGCGACCATCACGCAGTTCAACGACCTGCAACCGCGCCGCCCCTACGACGCGCCGAACTGGCTGCCCGCCGACCGCCCGGTGGGGGGGGGGGGGGGGGGGGGGCCGGGGCGCCGCCCCCCCCCCCCCCCCCCCCCCCCCCCCCGGCGCGGGTGCCCGCGCGGGGGG
>NZ_JALQDQ010000027.1:0-63052 GCF_023631105.1 Caballeronia sp. AZ10_KS36
CGCGGGTCCTGGGTTTTGTCGGCGGTGCGCCTGGCCAGGTGTGTGGGTGGGGGGGGAGGGTGGCTAGGGGGGTGAGCCGCGACACGCGGGTGGGGGGGGCAACGACTGACGAGGGCCATGATCGCCGCGGTTTTATGACGCGAAGTGACGCACGGTGCGCGCACCGTGCGCTTCATCGATGCGCTTCGTCGACCCGCTTCACCGCACGAGGCAAGGCCGCTTGTTGTCGAACTTCCAGTTCGGGATGAGATATTGCATGGCGATGCCGTCATCGCGCGCGCCGAGGCCGTGCTGCTGATACAGCGCGTGCGCCTTCTCGATCTCATCCATATCCAGTTCGACGCCGAGACCCGGCGTGCTCGGCACCTTCACCTTGCCGCCGACGATTTGCAGCGGATCGCGCGACAGACGCTGGCCGTCCTGCCAGATCCAGTGCGTGTCGATAGCCGTGATCTTGCCCGGCGCGGCGGCCGCGACGTGCGTGAACATCGCGAGCGATACGTCGAAGTGATTGTTCGAATGGGAGCCCCATGTGAGGCCCCAGTCGTTGCACATCTGCGCCACGCGCACGGAGCCTTGCATCGTCCAGAAGTGCGGATCGGCGAGCGGAATATCCACCGATTGCAGTTGGATGGCGTGGCCCATCTGACGCCAGTCGGTGGCGATCATGTTCGTCGCGGTCGGCAGGCCCGTCGCGCGGCGGAATTCGGCCATCACTTCGCGGCCCGAATAGCCGTTCTCCGCGCCGCACGGGTCTTCTGCGTAAGCCAGCACGTCGTGCTGATCGCGGCACAGGCGAACGGCTTCCGCGAGCGACCACGCGCCGTTCGGATCCAGCGTCACGCGCGCATCCGGGAAACTTTCTGCGAGCGCCGTCACGGCCTCGATCTCCGCATCGCCGGCGAGCACGCCGCCTTTCAGCTTGAAGTCGTTGAAACCGTAACGCGCCTGCGCCGCTTCGGCGAGCCGCACCACCGCTTCCGGCGTCAGCGCGACTTCGGTGCGCAGGCGTTCCCAGTCGTCCTTGCCGCTCTCGCCGGATGCGTACGGCAGATCGGTGCGACTGCGGTCGCCGATATAGAACAGATAGCCGAGCATCTCCACTTCGTCGCGTTGCTGCCCTTCGCCGAGCAGCGCCGCGACCGGCACGCCGAGATGCTGCCCGAGCAGATCGAGCAATGCCGCTTCCAGCGCAGTGACGGCGTGGATGGTCGTGCGCAGATCGAAGGTTTGCAGGCCGCGACCGCCCGCATCGCGGTCGGCGAACTGCGTGCGCACGCGATTGAGCACTGCCTGAATGTTGCCGATGGACTGACCCACGACAAGCGAACGCGCGTCGTCGATGGTCTTGCGGATATTCTCGCCGCCCGGCACTTCGCCGACGCCCGTGTTGCCCGCGCTGTCCGTGAGAATCACGATATTGCGCGTGAAGAACGGCGCATGCGCGCCCGACAGGTTCATCAGCATGCTGTCGCGCCCCGCAACGGGAATCACGCGCAATTCGGTAACGGTGGGCGTCGCGTTGACGCGAGTCGAAGTCATGGACATGAGCGAAATACCATCGGTTGATTTGGATATAGCGCGCGTCGTTCTGATGCGACGGCGACTTGATCCGGTTTCCTAACTTTATACCTATTCAATGCGTTCATTCGGCCAGCTGGAAGCGTTCGATCTTGCCGACGACGAACACGTAGCAAACGATCGCAATCAACGCATTCGCGCTCACGAAGACGAGCGCCGCCGCGAACGAGCCGGTTCCCTGCACGAGATAGCCGATCACGATCGGCGTCGTGATGCCCGCCGTATTGCCGAAGGTGTTGAAGAGCGCCGCGCACAGGCCGCTCGCCTGCTTCGGCGCGGTGTCGGATACGACGGCCCAGCCGAGCGCGCCGATGCCCTTGCCGAAAAACGCCGCCGCCATGATGCCGATCACGAGCCACTGGTTATCGACGTAGTTGCACGCGATCATGCAGGTCGAGAGCAGCAGGCCGACGACGATCGGCACCTTGCGCGCGGTGCTCGTCGAGAAGCCGTGCTTCATCAGCCGATCCGACACCACGCCGCCCAGCAGACCGCCGAGGAAACCGGCGATGGCCGGAATGGATGCGACCACGCCCGCCTTCAGGATCGACATATGCCGTTCCTGCACGAGATAGATCGGGAACCAGGTCAGGAAGAAATACGTGAGCGTCGTGATGCAGTACTGCGCGATGAAGACGCCGAGCATCATGCGGCTTTTTAGCAATTGCGCGAGCGCATGACGGCCATGCGTGCGGCTGTTATGTGTATCCGTTTGCGCGGCGCGGCGTTCCTTCGCCACTTGCCGGTCTTCGAGGTCGACCATTGCGCCGTTGTCGGCGATATATCGAAGCTCGGCCTCGTTTGCGAGCGGATGTTGACGCGGCGCGTAGATGGTCTTCAACCACAGGCCGGCGACGAGTATGCCGAGCGCGCCCATCGCATAGAAGACATGCGGCCAGCCGTAAGCGTGCGTGATCCAGCCCATGATGGGCGAGAACAGCACGGTCGCGAAGTACTGAGCCGAATTGAACATGGCCGATGCGGTGCCGCGCTCGGCGGTGGGAAACCACGTCGCGGTCAGGCGCGCGTTGCCCGGAAACGCGGGCGCTTCCGCCGCGCCGACGAGAAAGCGCATCAGAAAGAGCGTGGCGAACGCGACGCCGACCGGCAATGCCGCAACGAAGCCCTGAACAGCCGTGAGCAACGACCAGAAGAAGATGCTGAATGCGTAGACGCGCTTGGAACCGAAGCGATCCAGCAGCCAGCCGCTCGGAATCTGCGCGATCACATAGGCCCACGCGAACGACGAGAAGATATAACCCATCTCCACCGGCGAGATGTGCAGCGCTTTCTGGATGGACGAGCCCGTGATGGAAATGGTCGCGCGGTCCGCGTAATTGATCGTCGTGACGAGAAAGAGCATGAAGACGATCAGGAACCGCGCCTTGCTGCGTGCGGCGTAGCTCGAAGTCTGACCGTCGGCGCCGGCCGCTCGTTCGTCCAGTGGGTCCGCGGCCATCGAAGTCGCAGTCCGTTGTATGCCTCGCTCCATCGTCGTCTCCGGCTAAGTTGTGCGATGTCTCATCGTTAGCGAAGCATATGTTAGCGCAAACATCGATGAAATCCGGGTTTTCCCGCTGCGCAGAGATACGACGTCTTATTTCTACGATCGTTCGGTTGTGTGCCTCTGAGGCTACAATCGAACGAAACAAGGGGACTCGAATGGAAGAGAGTTACGCGCCGGCCAAGCTCGGTTCGACAGAAGCCAACGACAGCGTGACGCTGGAAGACGTCGCGCGTCTGGCGGGCGTCACCGCAATGACCGTCTCGCGCACGCTCAAGCGCCCCGAACTCGTTCGCGAGGAAACGCGCCAGCGCGTGATGGATGCCGTGCGCGCAACCGGCTACGTGCCGAACCTGCTGGCGGGCGCGCTTGCGACGAACAAGAGTCATCTGATCGCCCTCTTGCTGCCGACCATCGCCACGTCGATCTTCACGGACATGGTTCAGAGCCTCATGGCGACGCTCGCGCCTGCCGGCTATCAAACGTTGCTCGGCCTGACGGACTATCTTCCGGAGCGCGAGGAGCAGCTGGTCGAAACGCTGCTCGGGCGACGGCCCGACGCCATCGTGCTGACCGGCACCGAGCATTCGCCGCTCACGCGGGAACGGCTGCGCAGAACGAAGGTGCCGATCATCGAGATCTGGGACCTGACCGACGACCCTATCGACATGCTGATCGGCTTCTCACACGAAGCAGTCGGCGTCGAGGTCGCGCGCCATCTGTTGGCGAAGGGGTATCGGCGGTTCGCGGTCCTGTCGGCCGACGACCCGCGCGGCGTGCGGCGAAGCATGAGCCTGATCGACGAACTGAAGCGCCACGGAAACGGCGACGTACCGATGGAAGTGCTGCCCGCTCCGGCCACGCTTCAGACCGGGCGCGAAGGCTTCGCTCGACTGCTGGACCGCGGCTTGCCCGAGGTCATCGTGTGCAGCACCGACACGCTCGCGCAGGGCATTCTGGCGGAGGCAGCGAAGCGCGGCATCGCCATTCCCCACGACGTGGCCGTGATGGGCTTCGGCGATCTGAGCACCGCGGCACATGTTCATCCTTCGCTGTCGACGGTGCGCATCGACGGCGCCTCCATCGGCAGACTGGCCGCCGAGGCGCTCGTAGACAGGCTGGACGGAAGGCACCCCGCGCAACCGGCACTGAGGGTCGACACAGGGTTTGCGATCATCGACCGCGAGAGTGCTTGAAAGAGGCGTTCGGCTCGTTGAGCACAACGTTGCTCATGCGAAGACTGTCGTGAACAGTCAACGCGGCGTCAACTGCGCGGCACCAATCCGAGCGGCTTCGCTTCGCCGGGCGCATCGGACGTCAACGGCTCCGGTGCGTTCTTGCGCTTCAGCCCTTCCCCGAGCGTGGTGCCGTTCGACTTGCGACGAGCCGCGTGCCGCTCGATCACGCGTTGCAGCAAGCAGAACGCGCAGAGCAACGCGCCGATGACAATGCGCGTCCACCACGAACTGAGCGTGCCGTCGAACGTAATCAGCGTCTGAATGGTGCCGAGAATGCCGACGCCGAACACGGAGCCGATGACGTATCCGACGCCGCCCGTGAGCAGCGTTCCGCCGATCACCGTCGCGGCGATGGCGTCGAGTTCCATGCCCTGCCCTTGCAGCCCGTATCCAGAGAGCACGTAGAGCGTGAAGACCACGCCGCCGAGCGCCGAACAGAAACCGCTCAACGCGTACACGCCGACCTTGGTGCGCGCGACCGGCAAGCCCATCAGCAACGCCGAGCGTTCGTTGCCGCCGACCGCATAGACGTTGCGGCCAAAGCGCGTGAAGTGCGCGACGAAGATCGCCACCAGCAGCGTAGCGACGGCGACGAGCGCGCCCGCCGTGACCGACGCCCCGCCGACATCCACATGAAACCCGGAGAGCGCGTGGAAAGTGGGATCGTTGATCGTGATGGATTGCGTCGTGATCAGAAAGCAGGCCCCGCGCGCGAGGAACATGCCGGCCAGTGTCACGATGAACGGCTGCAGCTTGAAGAAGTGAATGAGCGCGCCCATGGCGGCGCCGTAGAGCGCGCCCGCCGCGAGCACCAGCGGCACGATCACCCACACCGGCCAGTGCAACTTCTCGGCGAAGACGGCGCAGAGAATGGTCGTCAGCGCGACGACCGAGCCGACCGACAGATCGATGCCACCCGACACGATGACGAACGTCATGCCGATGGCGACGATCAGCAGGAACGCATTGTCGATCAAAAGGCCGAGCAGCACTTGCAGCGAGAAGAAGCCGGTGTACATTACCGAACCGAAGCCGAAGAGCGCGGCAAACAGCACGATGGTGATGACGATGGGCAAGACGCGCGGGTCCGTCACGCGGTCGAACACATTTCTCATTTCGATGACTCCGCGAGCGGCTGTTTCGATGCGACCGGGAACACGCGCTTCAATTGACGCATCAGCACCGTGCGCGCAGTGGCCGATTGAATGACGCTCACCACCAGCACCACCGCCGCCTTCACGACGAGCGTCGCTTCGGGCGGCACGCCGATGGAATACGTCGTGTAAGTGAGCGTCTGGATGATGAGCGCGCCGAGCACGGTGCCCGCGAGACTGAAACGCCCGCCGAGCAGCGACGTGCCGCCGAGCGTGACCGCAAGGATCGCGTCGAGTTCGAGCAGCAGGCCGGCGTTGTTGCCGTCGGCGCTGCGCACGTTCGAGCTGGCGAGCACACCAGCCATCGCGGCCGCGAGGCCCGAGAACGCATACACGCCGAACACGATCATGCTCGAACGCAAGCCGACGAGCCTCGTCGCGACCGGATTCACGCCGATGGCGCGGATGAACAGGCCGAGCGCCGTGCGGTTGACGAGGAGCGCGGTCAGCACGAGCGCGCCGCATGCGACCCACACGGAACACGGCACGCTCGCGAGATAGCCGCCACCGACGAGCAGATAGCCCTTTGCGCCGATGGGGATGATCTGTCCGCCCGTCAGCAACTGCGCGACGCCGCGTCCCGCGACCATCAGAATGAGCGTTGCGATGATCGGCTGCATGCCGATGAACGCCACCAGCAAGCCGTTCCACATGCCGCCGAGCACGCCGACTCCGAGCGCCGCCGCGATGGCGAGCGGCACGCGCGACGGATCGTCGGCGAGAATCGTGGCGGCGGTCGCGCCCGCAATGGCGACGATCGCGCCCACGGAGATGTCGATGCCTCGCGTCGCGATCACGAGCGTCATGCCGAGCGACACGAGCACGAGCGGCGCCGCGCGATTGAGAATGTCGATGGGCGCGCCGAACAGATGGCCGTCGAGCATCGTGATGGAGAGGAAGTTCGCGTTGTGCGAGAGATCGAGCACGCACAGCGCGATCAGCGTCAGGCACGGCCACACGAGCGGATGCTGAGACATCGCCTTGATCGTGTTCATTCCGAGCCTCCCGCGATGAGCCGGTACACGTCATCTTCGGACGCGGTATGGCCCGCGACTTCGGCGACCTTGCGTCGGTCGCGCAGTACCGCGATCCGGTGACTCACGCGCACGACCTCGCTCACTTCCGACGAGATGAAGAGAATGGAAAGACCCTTTGCGCAGAGCGCGAGCACGCGGTCCATGATCTCGAACTTCGCGGCCACGTCGATGCCGCGCGTCGGTTCGTCGAGAATCAGCATCTTCGGTTCGGTCGCGAGCCAGCGCGCAAGCAGCACCTTCTGCTGATTGCCGCCCGATAACAGGCCGATGGGTTGCTCCGCGTCGCGCGCCTTGATGCCGAACTGCTGAATATAGCGGTTGGCGATCTCGCGCTGCTTCGCCTTGCCGATGCAGCGCCACAGTCCGCGCCGCGCCTGCACCGCGAGGATGATGTTCTCGCGTATGGAAAGATCCGCAACGATGCCTTCCTTCTTGCGGTCTTCGGGACAGTAACCCATGCCGTGACGCACCGCATCGCGCGGCGAATGCAGCTTCACCGTCTTGCCGCCGATACGCGTCGCGCCCGCATCGGAGCGTTCCGCGCCGAACAGAAGCCGCGCCGTTTCGGTGCGGCCCGAGCCGAGCAGACCGGCGAGCCCGAGTATCTGTCCGGGCTGCACGTCGATATCGACGGGATTCATCACGCCGCGCCGCGCCACGCCGCGCATCTCCAGAAACGGCGCCACGCTGCTCTGCTCAGCGGGCGCTTCCGTCGCCGCGCTTTCCAGCCGTTCGGTCATGCGCTCATGGCCGACCATCTTCGAGACGAGCAGTTCGACGGGCAAGTCCTTGGCGAGATATTCGCCTTCGCGCTCGCCATTGCGCATGACCGTGATGCGGTCGGATATCGCGTAAGTCTGTTCGAGAAAGTGCGTGACGAAGAGAATCGCGAGACCGGAATCGCGCAGTTTGCGCAGCACGTCGAAGAGCCGCGTGACTTCGCCGTCGTCGAGGCTGGATGTGGGCTCGTCGAGGATGAGCACGCGCGCATCGACCGACAGCGCCCGCGCGATCGCCACCATCTGCTGCACCGCGATGGGATACGTATCGAGCGACTTGGTGACGTCCACCGTGACGTTCAGTTCGGCGAGCGCCGCTTGCGCGCGCGCGTGAATCGTTCGCCAGTCGATTGCGCCGCGCCGCTTCGGCTGCCGGCCCGCGAACATGTTCTCGGCCACCGACAAGTTCGGGCACAGATTCACTTCCTGATACAGCGTCTGAATGCCGGCCGCTTCCGCTTCGAGCGGCGCGGTGAAATGCACCGGTTGGCCGGCGAGCCGGATCTCGCCGGCGTCGGGCTCGTGCACGCCGGTGAGCACGTTGATGAGCGTCGATTTGCCCGCGCCGTTCTGCCCCATCAGCGTGTGAACCTCGCCGGGGAACAAGCGGAAGCGGACGTCATGCAACGCGCGCACGCCGGGGAAAGACTTCGACAGGCCGATCGTTTCGAGCACGGGAGCGTCGGTCATGGAGAGCGCCGGCTAGAGAGAAGAATCGTCCATCGCGCGGCAAAACGCCTGCGCGATGGACGCGCACGCGTTTAGTACTTGCGCTGCGGCAGAGTCTGCGCGGCCACGCTCATCGGGAAGATGGTTTCTTCGGTCACGATGCGCTTGGGCAATTGCTTGCCCGCGACGATATCCTTCACGGCGGTCATCAACTGCGGCCCGAGCAGCGGACTGCATTCGACGTCCACGTTGATTTTGCCCGCGATCATCGCTTCGAAGCCGCCCTTGGTGGCGTCGAACGAAACGACGGTCACGTCCTTGCCGGGCTTCATGCCGGCCTCTTCCATCGCCTGAATCGCGCCGAGCGCCATGTCGTCGTTATGCGCGTAGACCACGTTGATCTGCTTGCCGTAGGTCTTCACGAACGCTTCCATGACCTGCTTGCCGCCCGCGAGCGTGAAGTCGCCGCTTTGCGAAGCGATGACCTTGAACTTCGGGTCGTTCTTGATGACTTCGAGCAGACCGGCGCGCCGGTCGTTGGCCGGAGCCGAGCCGACCGTGCCCTGCAATTCCACGATATTGATCGGCCCTTTCTCGTTCTTATAGTGATCTTCCAGCCACTTGCCGCCACGACGGCCTTCCTCGAGGAAGTCGGAGCCGATCATGGTCACATAGAGCGACTTGTCTTTCACGTCGATATTGCGGTCCGTGAGGATGACCGGAATCTTGGCGTTCTTCGCTTCCACGAGAATCGGTTCCCAACCGGATTCGACGACCGGGGAGAATGCGATCACATCGACTTTTTGGGCAATATACGAGCGGATCGCCTTGATCTGATTTTCCTGCTTCTGCTGGGCATCGGAGAATTTGAGGTTGATGCCCGCGTCCTTGGCGGCCGTTTTAACGGAGACGGTATTGGCGGTCCGCCACGCGCTTTCGGCGCCGACCTGCGCGAAACCCAGCGTGATCTGCTTGTTCTCGGCGTGTGCGCTGATGCCCGCGGCAAACAACAGGACCGAACCAAGCATTGCGCTCAGCACCGTGCGTCGGGTCTGTTTCATTATCGTCTCCTGATGGATCATTTTTGCCGCGGCTCTGAGTCCGCGGTCCTCGACTCAGGATTGAGTCCTGCGCAAGATTAGTCTGACGACGCATGCGGGTCCAATCACTTATTGGGCGTCGACGATGCCAAGACTGATATCAGGGAAAACACGGTTAATGGGCGTTGCGGATTGCTAATTCACTGTGAGGATTCTATGTAAATGCTGGCTTCGTCTGTGCCATGGCGCGAGGTTTATCCCACGTTTTGGAATGCGCTATTTGCCTGCGCCAGTGATAACTCTAGGCTACGAATGAGCACCGTAAAAGGCAACCCGGCGGTTTGCGATTAGTGAACCGAAGAAGACGCCAATGGCGCGCGAACATTTGCGTGGCCTATCCTCCGCGAACGTCGCGCAATGGTTGAAGGGCCGGCAGTGGTGAGGACGCTGGCGCGAACGCGACATGTACACGTGAGATGGAAGTGCCGAACGCTAACGTCGCTGAACACGTCGCCATCCATTTGCGCGAAGCCGCGGCGGCTCGTGCTCCCGCGTAGCTTCGCACCGAGCCGAAAATGCCAGTCCGCTCGGTGATTCGTCGCTGTGACCGTGAAGGCGAGGGCTCGTCTGCACTCGCCTTCGAAGACAACGCTACTTTCCGCTAACCAGACTCTTCGTCTGCGAGGCGATCGCGGCCAGCCCCTTTTCGACGATCTCCTGCCAGTCGCTCGAAGTCACCACCTGTTTCGATTCGCTCACACGCGTCTTGAGGCTTTGATCACCGTGCAGCGCGCCCACCTCGCCAGACAACCGCAGTTCCGACTTGTGATTCGTCGTAACCGACCAGAATCCGGGTTGGAACCAGGCCCAGAAGTCGATGATCTCGGCACTCACTTCCGGAGCAGTCGCAAACTCGGGATCGCCCGGCTTGACTACGATGTAACCCGCCTCCTGGAAGCCCGATGTCAACGCTCCTTCAACCAGACCCGAAACCGTCTTGCCCTGAGGAAGCACCACGTCGCCGAGCGCCTTTCCGTAGCCGTTTCTCTTTCGGCCGATTGCACGCGCCTTCGAAGCGTCGCTCGCATCTTCGTCGGGATCCAGCGACGCCATGTCGGCGCTTGGAGGCTTGACGGCGAATGCGCGCTTGTCCTGCGGGGAATCGATCCGCACATATTTCCCGGTCGAGGGGTTCGTGCTTTGCGGCGCAGCAACGTCGACGGTTGTTCGCCCCGCTGCACATCCCGCGAGGATCGAAACGATAAGGGTACAGAATGCGATACGGCTTACCACCATGCTCTAGTTCTCCGGTTGATTTTTGTTAGACGCGAAGCCCGCCAGTCATCGAGCGCGCTCGCGCCTATCGTCATCTAACGGCGCAGCACCGGAAAACTTGAGTCTCGGAACCGCAGGGTGGACGATTCAGGTGGTCATTGGCAACAACATGTGCGCCGACTGCCTGTCCTCCGCTCGCGCATCTGATTTCAGCCGCGTCGAACGCCGCGACGGACACTCGTGCGTCAATTTAAGGTCAACCGGCCAACCCGCAGCCGGCTTCCGCTTCCGTCAATCACGCAGCATGCACGCGGCATGCAGGCTATCCAGCCGTCGCGCGGCATCCGCGACATACGGGTTCGTCTCGTCCCACGCGTACCCGGCCAGCACGGCGCTGACCATGCGTCGGATCACAGGCGTCTGATTCGGTGCAAAGATGATGTCCTGCAACTTGCCCGAATACCAGCGTTCAACGAACGCGCGGAACGTGTCGATGCCACGGCGCAACGGCACGTCGTAATGCGCGTGCCAGTCGATAGCTTCGCCATTCAATTGACGGTCCAGGGTCCGAACGGCGAGATGCGCCGAACGCAGCGCAATGGTCACCCCCGACGAAAACACCGGATCGAGGAACTCACCCGCGTTGCCGAGCAGCGCATACCCGTCGCCGTGAAGCGTTTCGACGTTCGCGGAATAACCACCGATATGCCGCACCTGCATCAAAAAAGGCGCATTGCCGATCAAGCGGTTCAGCGTCGGTTCGCTTTGAATCAGTGAACGGAGCTTCTGCTCGCGCTCGGCTTCATCGACGTCGAGAAACGCCGCTTCGGCCACGCAACCCACGGACGACCGCCCATTCGCGAGCGGAATCATCCAGTACCACACATCGCGATGCTCGGGATGCACGGCCACGGTAATCTTGTTGCGATCGTGCGCCTCGACCGGAATGCCGTCGCGCACATGCGTGAAGATGGCCGCGCGCGTGGCAAGGCGCGTCGGCGCTTCCAGGTTGAGAAGCCGTGGCAGCACGCGTCCGAAGCCGCTTGCGTCGAGCACGAAGCGCGCATGCACCTGATATTGCGTACCGGCCTCGTCGACGACATCGAGCACCGGCGCATCGCCCGTCTTCATCGCGAGCACGGTATGACCGAAGCGCACGTCAGCGCCCTGCTCCATCGCACAGCGGATGAGCAAGTCGTCGAATACCGCTCGTTCCACCTGATACGTCGTGCCCCATCCGTCGGAATGCTTGTCGCGGAAGTCATAAGCCGCCGCCTGATCGCGATACACGAATTGCGCGCCGTTCTTGTACTGAAAGCCCGCTTCGACGACCGCGCGCAGCATGCCCGCTTCCTCGAGATACGCCATGCTTTGCGGCAAGAGACTTTCGCCGATCGAAAAGCGCGGGAAATGCTGGCGTTCGAGCACCAGCACGGATCGACCGGCTTTGCGCAGCAGCGCGGCAGCGACCGCGCCCGACGGTCCCGCGCCGATGATGGCGACATCGACTTCAGCGTTCATCGAATTTTCTGTGTTCATCTTCTACTTCCTTTCGTCGCACGCAGCGACGTATTGCAAACACGACACATTCGCCGCGCGTGAGCGATTACAATCACGCGCGGACCATGCATCAATAACACCAACACTTCTTTACCGGATTCAATCGTGCAGTTCACCGAAACATCGAATGTGCCGTTCGTGCCCGAGACTTCTTTCGGCGTCTGGTTCCTGCGCACGCATACGTGGGAGCACCACGTTCTGCGCGTCGCGATCAACGACCTCAAGCGCCTCATCGACTTTCCGTTGCCCGCCGCGCCCGTGATCGTCGATGTCGGCTGCGGTCAGGGCTTGTCGTTCCGTCTGCTTGCGCAAGCGTTCAAGCCGCAGCGCATCGTCGGCATCGACTTTCACGAGCCGTCGCTCGCGCTTGCGGCCCAATCCGCGCAAGTCTGCGCGCAGCGCCCCGATACCGCCGCGACGCAAATCGAACTGCTTCACGGCGATTGCGCGAATCTTCCGCTGCAAGACGCGAGCGCCGATATCGTCTTCTGTCACCAGACGTTTCATCACCTCGTCGAGCAGGAACGCGCGCTCGCCGAATTCCGTCGCGTACTCAAGCCAGGCGGCGTGCTCATGTTCGCCGAATCGACCGATGCCTATATCAAGTCCTGGGTCATCCGGCTGCTTTTTCGTCATCCGATGCAAGTGCAAAAGAGCGCCGACGGCTATCTCGACATGATCCGCAACGGCGGCTTCAGCTTCGGACCGCACAACGTTTCGCTGCCGTATCTGTGGTGGAGCCGCGCGAAAGATTTCGGGCTGCTGGAACGCATCGGCCTCTATACGCCGAAGCCCGGAAAGCGGCGCGAAACCCTTGTGAACGTCGTCGCAAGAAAGACCTCTGATTGACGGCATGACGAGCGAGCGGCGCATACGTCGAGACATGCGCCGCTCGCAGCTTCTGCCTCAGTTCTTCAGCTTGACCACTTCGCCCTTCAGCGCGACGCCTGCCACCACGGCGCCCGCGCCGCACGTGAACTCCGTTGCGCTCTCGCGCTCCACGTTCTGGTAGTTACTCTTGATATTGATGACCGCGTCGCCGCCTTCCTTGCGGGCGCGCTCCTGCAACTCCATCACAGCCGAAAGGAATACGTGCTGGCAAGCGTCCTCGTCGCTCTTGCCGAACGCGTTGGTTTTCTTGTTGGTCGCAAACACCCCGAGGGATTTCACCACCACCGGATGCGCTTGCCCCGCGAAATAGAGCGGAATGTCCTTGTCGACCTTGTCGGGTTCGCTAACCAGCGCCGGTGCGACGGGATAGATCCGGATCGTATTGCGCGCGAACGCTTGCGACGAAAGCAGCATGGCGGCAAGTGCCGCGCAAAAGAAAAGACGCTTCATAGGTTTCGAGTTCGTGGTTGATCGCTTATTCGACGTCCAGCTTCACGACATCTCCGCGCACGGCGAGCGTCGAGCCGTTATTGCTAGAGCCGCAGATGAACTCCGTCGCTGACGCGGTCTCCGTGTGCTGGAAGCGCGTCCTGACGTTGATCACCGCGTCCGCGTGCTGCTCGCGCGCATAGTCGCGCAACTGATCGAGCGCCTTGCCGAGCGCGATATTGCACGTCGCTTCCTGGCCGTCCATCGTGCGGGCCACGCGCACTGCGACTTCCTTCTTGCCGAGCATCGTCTTGACGTTCGCGTGCTTCTGATCGCCGAAATACAAGGTGACGTCCTTCGCGCTTTGCGTCTGCGCTGCTTGCGGCATCGGCAGCGAGCGGACCTGCGTCGTGCAGCCTGCTTGCGTGATCAGCGCGCCAGCCATCATCGTCAGAAGGAGTATCTTTTTCATGGGTGCGGTTTCGCTTCTATGTGGTTATGCGTGTTTTCGAATAAGCGCCCGTTATGCGCCGACGGGCAGCGGCTCAAATCTTTCGAACACGAGGCTCGCGGAACTGCCGCCGAAACCGAAGGAGATCGACATCGCGCGCTCGATGCGCGCCTCGCATGTCTCGCGCACGAGCGGGATGCCAAGCGCGAGCGGTTCGGGCGAGCCGGCCGTTCGCGTGCCTGCAATGAAACCGTCGCGCATCATCAGCAATGTGTAGATCGCTTCATGCACGCCGCTTGCGCCGAGCGGATGTCCCGTCAGTCCCTTCGTCGACGAGAACGGCGGCACGTTCGCACCGAAGACCGTCTGCAATGCGCGCAGTTCTTCGACGTCGCCGAGCGGCGTGGAGGGCGCGTGCGTGTTGATGTAATCGGGCGATGCGCCCGCTTGGTCCAGCGCCATGCGTAGCGCCCGCGCGATGCCGTGCGAGTGCGGCGACACCATGCCCGCGCCGTCCGTGCTCTCGCCGAAGCCAGTCAGTTCCGCGTAGATGCGCGCGCCGCGTGCGAGCGCGTGGTCGAGCGCCTCGAGCACCAGCACGCCGGCGCCGGAGCCGATCACGAAGCCGTCGCGCGCGCTGTCGTAAGGGCGCGAGGCTTGCGAAGGCGTTTCGTTGAAACCGCGCGACAACGCGTGCATCGCGTCGAACATCAGCGTCATGTTGTCATGCAGCGCCTCGCTGCCGCCCGCCAACACGATCTGCTGACGTCCGGTCTGGATCAACTGCATGGCTTGTCCGATGGCGAGCGCAGATGTCGTGCACGCCGACGAAGGCGAATACGCGACGCCCTCGATGCCGAACGCCTGCGCGACATTCGCGGATGCGGTGCTGCTCATCGCCTTCGGGACTGTGTACGGCGGGGTTCTTTCGATGCCGCGCGTCACCGCGATACTCAGTGCCGCGTCGTACTCGGCCATCGCGCCGACGCCCGAGCCGATCACCGCGCCGACTTTCGGCGAACGCAGCAGGGCGTGATCGAGCCGCGCGTCGTCGATGGCTTTGCGCGCGGCATGGCAAGCGAAGCGCGCCGTCTCGCCCATGAACCGTTCGAGCTTGCGATCGAAAGGCGGCTCATCTTCCACCGACGCCACCGCCGCCACTTGCGAGCCGAAGCCTCGCTCGCGCCACGCATCGATGCGCGTGATGCCGGATCGCCCTTCCCTCAACGCAGCGCTGACCGTGTCGAGCGCATTGCCCAGACACGATACGATGCCCATGCCCGTCACGACGACGCGCTGCATGCCTCGCGCTCCGTTCATCGAACGCGCCGGAAAATGAGCGACGTATTGATGCCGCCGAACGCGAAGTTGTTGCTCATCACGTATTCGGCGTCGATCCTGCGTGCCTCGCCCGCGATGTAATCGAGCGGCGCGCAGGCGGCATCGACTTCGGTGAGATTGAGTGTCGGCGCGTACCAGTTGCGCTTCATCATTTCGATGGTCCACCACGCTTCCAGCGCACCGCAAGCGCCGAGCGTGTGTCCGACGTAGCTCTTGAGCGAACTGATCGGCATGCGCTCGCCGAAGGTCTGCGCGGTCGCATGACTTTCCGCAACGTCGCCGCGATCGGTGGACGTGCCATGCGCGTTCACGTAAGCAATGGCCTGCGGATCGAGCCGCGCGTCGTGCAGCGCGAGTTGCATGGCGCGCGCCATCGTGCTCGCCGTCGGCTGCGTCATGTGCGCGCCATCCGAGTTACAGCCGAAGCCGACGATCTCCGCATGAATCGTCGCGCCGCGCGCTACTGCGTGCTCGTAGTCTTCGAGCACGAGCGTCGCCGCGCCCTCGCCGACAACCAGTCCATCGCGTTTCGCATCGAACGGACGCGGCGTGAGATGCGGCTCGTCGTTGCGCGTGCTCGTCGCGTAGAGCGTGTCGAACACGGCGACGGCGGGACCCGAGAGCTCTTCCGCGCCGCCGGCGAGCATCATCGTCTGCTTGCCCGTGGCGATGGCTTCATACGCGAAGCCGATCGCCTGACTGCCCGATGCGCACGCCGATGATGTCGGCAGAATGCGGCCTTTCAGGTCCCAGAAGAGGCCGACGTTCACGGCCGTCGTGTGCGGCATCATCTGCACGTAGCTGTTCGACGTGACATCGGTCATCGAGCCGGTTCGCAGCATGGTGCCGAACGCGCGAATAGGCTCGACGGAACCCGACGACGATCCGTACGCGACGCCCATGCGTCCGTCGCTGATCGACGCGTCGCCGTCGAGGCCCGCATCCGCCAGCGCGAGTTCACTCGCGCGTACCGCGTACATCGACACGATGCCCATCGACCGCGTCTTCTTGCGCGGCCAGGCGACCGGCTGCTCGAACGCGGGCAGCGGACAAGCGAGGCGCGTATGCAGCCCTTCGAAGAAGTCCCACTCCGGCATGCGGCGCACCGCATTGCGTCCGCTCTTCAGCGCGGCTTCGATTTCATTCCACGAACTGCCGAGCGCCGTGACGCCGCCCATGCCCGTAACGACGACGCGCTTCATCAGATCATCCCGCCATTCACGCCGATCACCTGGCGCGTCACATAAGAAGCCGCATCCGACATGAGGAAGCCGACGACAGCGGCCACTTCGTTCGGCTGCCCGACGCGATTCATCGGCACCGTCTTCAGCGCGTGTTCAACGGGAACGTCGTCGAGCATGCCTGTATCGATCAGTCCGGGCGCGACGCAGTTCGCCGTGATGTTGCGCGACGCCAGTTCGACCGCGAGCGCCTTCGTCGCGCCGATGAGACCGGCTTTCGCCGCGCTGTAGTTCACCTGTCCGCGATTGCCCATCACGCCGGACACCGACGCGATGGTCACGATGCGGCCGCCCTGTTTCGCGCGCACCATCGGCATGGTGAGCGGATGGATCACGTTGTAGAAGGCGTCGAGGCCCGTTTCGATCACGACGTCCCAGTCTTCGTCGCTGAGTGCCGGAAACGCCGCATCGCGCGTCACGCCCGCGCTGCATACGATGCCGTAGTAGGCGCCGTGCGCGGCGAGGTCGGCTTCGAGCGCTTCACGGCAGGCGGCGCGGTCGCGCACGTCAAACTGCACGACGCGCGCCGTGCCACCTTGCGCAACGATGCCCGCCGTCACCGCTTCTGCTTCGGCGCGTCCGGTGCGGCAATGCACGGTGACGGCAAACCCGCCAGCGGCCAGTTGATACGCAATCGCCCGGCCAATGCCGCGGCTTGCGCCCGTTACGAGAACGCGCCGGCTCATGAACTGAAGCTCCCTTCGATGAATGTCTGAAAATCGTGTGGTTGAAAGACCTTGATGACGGCTTCGGCGCAACGCTCGCCGTCGCGGTCTATCGTGCACTCGTACGCGCCGTGGCCCCCTTCGCTGCGCAGCACCTCCTCCGCGCGAATGGCGAGCCGCGCATCGCGCGAGAAGGCGCTGACATGCGCGCGATAGCTGCGCGTGCCGAGCAGCACGCCGGGACGCGCGCGGCCGCCCGCGCGCATCGCGACGAGCGCGACATGCGCGGCGACGGCCTGCGCCATGAGTTCGATGCCGATCCATGCGGGCATCGCGCCGTGTTCGTCGGCATACCACGCGTCGGCGCGCACGGTGGCGAGCGCGGTGAGCGCGGCATCGCTGCACGCGATCACTTCGTCCACGAGCAGCATCGTGCCGCGATGAGGAATGATCGTTTCGATCGGCGGAAACGGGCCGTCGTGTTCGTCGCTTTGAATGTGTCCGGTCATCGTCAGCCTGCGAGAATGAGGCTGACATTGCTGCCGCCAAACGCGAAAGAGTTGCTCATGACATGGCGCGTGCCCGCTTCGCGCGAGAGGAAGCGCGTTTCCTGCACGAGATCGAGCGTGGGCAGATCGGCGTCCGCCTCGCCATCCCATCGATGCAGTGGCAAGGGCAAGTCGGATCGCGTGAGCGTGAGCCACGCGAAGCCGAGTTCCGTCGCGCCCGCCGCGCCGAGCAGATGCCCCGTCATCGGCTTGGTGCCGCTCGTCGGCACGCCTTGCGGAAAGACGCGCGCCATCAGATGCGCTTCCATCTCGTCGTTCTTGCGCGTGGCCGTCGCGTGCAGGTTCACGTAGCCGATGTCGGCGGGCGCGACGCCGGCATCCGCGAGTGCCGCACGCAACGCGAGTTCGCCGCCGACACCGCGCGGGTCCGGCGCGGATATATGATGCGCATCGCTGGATTCCCCCACGCCCGCAAGACGCACGGCGCCTTCGTCGCGCGTCATCAGAAACACGGCCGCGCCTTCGCCGATGTTGATGCCATGGCGGTTGCGGCTCATCGGATTGGTGCGTTCGATGCTCGTGGATTCGAGCGATTCGAAGCCTTGCAGCGTGAGCTCGCACAAGGTATCGACACCGCCGACGACCACGGCATCGCAAAGCCCGAGTTGCAACAGTCTGCGGGCTGCGGCAAACGCCTTCGCGCTCGACGTGCATGCCGTCGAGAGCGTGAACGCCGGGCCTTGCACGTCGAGCGCGGCGGCGGCGAACGGCGCGGCCGAGCCGATCTCCATCTGCCGATAGTCGAAGCTCTCAGGCAGGCAGCCCTTTTTTGCGCGATGCAGGAACGCCTCCTCCGCCGCCGATATTCCCGACGTGCTCGTCCCCAGCACGACGCCGATGCGCGCCGGGCCGTACCGCTCGCGCGCCGCTTCGATCTCGGCGCGGATCGGTTCGAGCGCGGCGAGCAGCAGGCGGTTGTTGCGACAGTCGAAGCGCGCGAGGGGCCCAGTAGGCGCGATGTCGAGCGAAGTCAGCACGCGGCCGACGAACGCATCGCCGCGGCGCGTGCGCATCGGTCCCATGCCCGGCGATTGCCCCGAGGCCATCGCGGACGCGATCGAATCGACGTCGCCGCCGATCGCATTGACCATGCCGAGCGCATGCAGATAGACGGATGGCAGCGTCATGCGTGGTTTCTCCTTTCAGGCGGCATGCTCATCGGCGCGAGCAACACCGCGACGAGGATGCCGAGCGCGAGCGTCGCGCCGAAGCTCTTCAATGCGGGCATCGCGCTCATGCCGAGCAGTCCGAACGACAGCAGCGTCGTCGCCGCGGAGAGCAGCACGCCCGCCCAGACCGCGCCGAGATCGGCGTCGCTGCGCAGGCATCCCTCGCGCAGGAACACGGCGTAGTTCGCGCCGACGCCGAGCACGAGCATCAGCGCGAGGCAGTTGAACAGATTGAACGGCACGCGGGCGTAGCCGAACGCCGCGAGCGTCACGCCGACGGCGAGCAGCACGGGCAGCGTCGTCGCCATGCCGCCGCGCGGGCCATAGCGCAACATCAGCAGCGCGAGCACGAGCAGCAGCGCGCCGCCGAGCCACATGCCGCTATCGACGCGATACGCGCCGAAGAGCTTCGACACGCTCGCCGCCTTGTCGACGAAGGCCACGCCCTCGATCGCGCGCGCAGCTTCGATCAGCGCCGGCTCGTTCTTCGGCGTCACGCGGCGCGGCATCACGATGGCGGCGTAACCGCGCTGACCGGCCGCATCGTATGGACCGAGCCACAGATGCCGAAACGGCTGCGACCACGGCGCGGCGAGCCAGCGCCCGACCGACAGCGGCTCTGCATGCGCATGGCCGAACGAAGCGATCCACGCGTCCACAATGTCATCGCGGAAGCCGGCGCGCGAAAGCGTCGCGCGCAACGCAGCCGGATCGGCGAACACATGTTGCGCAATGAGCGCGCGCGCTTGCGCCTGAGTTCGAGCAGAGGGCACGAATTGCGTGACCGAGCGCCAGCCGTCGACCGATTGCTCGCCCGTCAGCGCGTCCAGCCTTTCGCCGAGCGCTTCCGCGCGTTCGAGCACCACTTGCTCCGAGCCGCCCCGCACCACGAAGAACTGCGCGGTGTCTTCGACGCCGACTGCCGCGCGCACTTCGTTCTCCTGCGCGACCAGGACGGGGTCGCGTTGTATCAGCAGATGGATGTCGTCGTCGCTGGCAAGACGCAGCCAGCCAGGCAGCGCAATCGCCACGAGAACGGCCGCGAGGAGCCACGCGCGCTTGCCACCGATCGCGCCGCGCCAGCGTGCGAGCAGCGTCGCGGAGTGCGCGAAGAGGCGTCGCCGCGCGGCTTTCGGTCCCCGCACGAGCAGCGCGGGCAGCAGCGACATCACCGACGCGAATGCGACGCCGATGCCGGCCATCGCGAAACACGCGATCTGCTTGAGCGCGGGAAACGGCACCCACGCGAGTATGGCGTAGCCGAGCAGACTGGTCGCGAGCGCCACGGAGAGCGCGGGCCGCACCGATCGCGCGCCCTTTCGTGCATCCCATTCGCGTTGTGCGCCGAGATACACGACGAAATACTGGATCGAATAATCGACGGCTTCGCCGATCAGGCTCGCGCCGAACACGAGCGTCAGCAAATGGAGCTTGCCGAACACGAGCATGGTGAAGGCGAGCGCGCACACGATGCCGAGCGCCGTCGATAAAAAGCCGAGCAGCAAGAGCCGCGGCGAGCGGAAGACCCACAGCATGAGAAGCGCGATGCCGCACGCCGACACGACGCCGATCAGATGCACTTCGCGCTCCGACGCGCTGCGCGCCGCCTGCGCGTAGAACACGGCGCCGGCTCGCGCGACCGTGGCGTCGGGCCATGCCGCCTTCACCGCTGCCTGCGCGTGCGCCGCCGCCGACAACACCGCGCGCTGTGTGCGCGATTCATAGGCCGAGCCGTGCAGCGTCGTGACGACGAGTACGCTCGTCATGTCGCCGCGATGCGCGACGAGCAGGTTGTCTTCGAGTTCGAGGCCAGAGGTGGCGAGCGGCAAGTCGGAGAGCCAGTGTTCGAGCCAGCCCAAGGGATCCTCGGCGAGTTGCGTCGCGAGCGGTCCGTGCACCGGGTTGTAGATGCGCTGCATCAAAGCGTCGGACAGCGCCTGTGCGCCGTTCGTCGCGTTGGCGAGCGCGTCGCGGTCGTCGCGGGTCAAGAGGCCGAATCGATACGGCGCATACAGCGCCGCGATCTGCGCGACGTCGAACGGCGGGAGCTCCGCCGTCACGGACGCGAATGCGCCGCTTTCCCGCAGCGCGGCGCCGTAGCGCCTCGCCGCCGCCTTCGCGTGGTCCGCGTTGCGGCTCGAAATGAGGAACACGGTGCGATCGCCGAGCGCATTGGCGAGTCGATCCACCGCTTTCTCGGCGACCGGATCGGCTTCCGTCGCAGGCAGCAGCGCGAGCAGGTTCGTCTCCAGCGGCGACGGCCCCTGAAAGCGATAGACGCAATACCACGCAGCAACGAGTGCGAGCACGAACCAAGCGGCTCGTATGGCGAAAAGCGCCACGCCGCTGCGATGCCCTTCCATCCGCATCACTGCGCTCCCAGCAAGGCACGCTCGGCGGCAGGCAGCGCGTCGAGCGCTTCGTTCTTCGTAAAGTCGATCTGCGTGACGTCCCCGCTTGCCAGATCGATCCTCAGACTCTGCAGGAACGCGCCGCCCTTCATTTGCAGCGCTTTGACGGCCTGCGCGAGTTGCGGCTGATTCGGCTTGAGATCGAGCGTCCACTGCGACGGCGAGCCTTGCGCATCCACATCGAATTGCGAATACAGCGCCGACAGGTCGCCGCCGAGCATGGCGCGCATCATCTTCGACACTTGCGCGACGCCTTGCACGCCTCGGGCGCTCTTGCTGCCGATGCGCTTGCCGTTGGCATCGACTTCGGCGACGCCTGCGTCCGTGATGACGAACGTCGCCTTGTAAGGCGTCAGCACGCGCCAGATCACGCCGCGTTCGCGATAGAAGACGAGCGTGCCCGTACTCACGAGCGGTTGCTTCATGGCCGAAAGCGTCTGCGTCTGCGTGAATTGCGCGCGCACGCCCTTGATCTGACCGAGCCACGATGCCACTTGCGAGACGAGCGCCGCATTCTGGCTTGCGCTTTGCGCGGGCGTGGCGGCGTGAAGCGCACCTGCGGTCGCCGTCAGCAGCAACGCGATGAGCGTGGCACGCGCGCAGCGAAGTTTTATCGACGCGACCATACGCGCTCCAGCTTGTCGAACACGACGGGCGGCGATACGAACTGCAACTCCTGCGTGGCCGCGTCGACGGCGACCTGAATCGTATAGCCCTTGGTCAGCCGATCGCCGGTCACGCAATCCACGAGTTCATACGCGATCTTCAGGCGGTTCTCGTATTCGAGCAGTTCCGTGCGCACGTCGATGCGCTGCCCGTATCGCGCCGGACGCACGTACTTCAGATGCGCCTCGACGATAGGCCACGCATAGCCCGACGCCAGCATGTCGCCGTAGTCGTAATCGAATGCGCGCAGCAACGCGGCACGCCCGACCTCGAAATACTTCAGGTAGTGGCCGTGCCAGCACACGTGCATTGCGTCGACATCGTGAAACGGCACTTCGACCATCGCGCTCGCGGTGAGCGTCTTCTTGTTATTCAGTTGATCCATGACGCCTGCTTTCGGTGAAACCGGACCCGGGCATCGGCGGGACTTTGCCGGCGCGCGCCCAGAAATCGAAGAAATTGAACCATTGATACGGCGCCTTGCGGCAATAGTGTTCGAGTCGGGACGCATAGCGCTGCGCCCATGCCGCGATGTGTTGTGCGCGCTCGCGGCGCGGCAACTCGATTCGCTCGGCAAATCGTTCGAAGTACATACGATATCGGCCCGTGCTCTCCTTCAAGCAAAAGAAGAGATACACGGGGCAGCCGAGCGCGTGCGCGAGCACGTACGGGCCCTGCGCGAACGGCGCAGGCGCGCCGAGGAAACGCGCCTCGGTCGTGCGGCCGGACTCATGCGCCGGCACGCGGTCGCCGACGATCACCAGCAGTTCGCCCGCGTCGATGCGCGCCTGCATCATCATCGAGGTATCGGGGCCGAAGTCGCTCACGTGAATCAGATGCTTCGCGAAGTCACCATTCGCCGACGACAGCACGCTGTTGAAGCGCCTTGCGTGCTCCGTATAGACGATGGCCGTCACCTTCGCGCGGCCATTTCGCGCGGCGAGCGCGCGCGTCATTTCGAGGTTGCCGAGATGCGCGCCGAGGACGAGCGCGCCGCGCCCGCTCGCAATGAGCGCTTCGAAAGGCACGGGGTCGTCGAAGACGGCTTCGTGATCGGCTATTCGGCCCGACCACGCCGCGAGCTTGTCGAGCCCCGACTGCGCGAACGCGAGCATCTGGCGATACGCAGAGCGCCAGCCGGGACGCGGCGTGCGTTCGCCCGGCGCGGCTTCGGCGAGACGCGTGAAATACCGGTGCGATGCCGCGCGCGCATCGCGTCCCGTCAGCAGAAAATAGCCGACCACAGGATGCAGCCACAGCCCCGTGAAGCGCATGCCGAACACGCGGCAACTGAGCGCGAGCAAGGACATGCCGATGCGGCTGCCGCGCTCCGCGACGCGCCACCAGCCCGGCCCGGCGTCGCCCGCAGTGGTGATGCGCGGCATCAGCTTGTGCGCGAGAAGCATCGGCGAGCGCAGCACCATGCCGCACGCGAGCCGCGTATGACTGGCGCTGATGCGCACGTTGTCCCACAGCACGTCGAAGTGCGATACGCCGTCCGTCGCATAGACGACGCGCGTCGGGATCGAGCGGAACGCAAGGCGTCGCCAGTAGAGACGCACGAGGATTTCGATATCGAAGTCCATGCGCGTGCCGAGCCGCACGCTGTCGATCAGCGCGCACGCGGCATCGAGCGGATACAGGCGAAAGCCGCACATCGAATCGCGGATGGTGAAGGACAGCGTCTCGATCCACACCCAGACATGCGTCAGATAGCGGCCGTACAAGCGCGATTTGGGGACGCTTTCGTCATAGACCGGGCGGCCCAGAATGACCGCGCCCGGCTCGGCGCGCGCCGCGTCGATAAAGAGCGGCACGTCGTTCGCGTCGTGCTGGCCGTCGGCGTCGATCTGCAACGCGTGCGTGAAGCCCGCTCGCCGCGCCGCGCGCAGGCCCGCCATCACGGCCGCGCCCTTGCCGCCGTTCACCGGCAGACGAACGAGCGTCATTTCCTTGCGATACCGGCACGCGAGCTTGCCGAGCACGGTTTGCGTCGCGGCGTCGCTGCCGTCGTCGACGACGAACATCGGCAAGCCGTGAACGCTCAGGCGCGCGACGGTATCGCCGATCGCGTCCTTGTGGTTGTAGATCGGGATGACGATGCACGCCGCGATAGTCGCACCGCTCATGCGTTCTCCCGATACACGATCGCGCCGGACGCGCATTCGCGTCCGTTCATGCGATAAGCGAACTGCACGCGCCGCCGCGTGGCATCGTGCGCGAGCCGCAGTTCGAGCACTGCGCCGGGCGGCACGGGCGCCATGAACTTCAGTCGATCGACGCTTTCGATTGCACGCACCGCCGCGATATGTTCGGACGCGAGCCGGATCGCCCAGTCGACCTGCACGACGCCGGGCAAAATCGGCAGGCCCGGAAAGTGGCCGGCGAAATGCGCGAGCGAAGGCGGCACGCGCAGTTCATAACGCAAGGTGTCGCCCGCGCGCGATTCGGCGAGCAACTCGAAGCCTTCGGCGCGCGCACCGAAGGCCGCCGCGACTGCCTTGACCGGCAGCTTGCCGCGCGCATCGAACGGCAACGCGATGCGAAAGCGCCAGAAACGCGGCAACAGCACGACGTCGAAGTAGGCGGCGAGATGACGGCGCAAGATCATTGCGAGCGCCGCGCGACCGATGTCATCGAGCGCGGCGCAGCCCGCGTCGGTCAGCGCGATCACCGCGCCGATGCGTTCACGCGTCGCGCCCGCGAGCGGGACCACGCTCGCCGCTGCCACATTGGGATGCAGCGTGAGACGCGCTTCCAGCTCGGGCAGCGAGACGCGCTTGCCGTCGAGCTTCACGACGCGATCGAGCCGGCCTTCCAGCGTGAAGCGGCCGTTGGCGTCGAGGGCGATGGCGTCGTCGGTGCGATGCCAGTCATCGTGGCCCAGATGCGGCGAGCGCACTTCGAGCGCGCCGTCATCGGCACGCCGCACTGCCACGCCGCTGACAGGACGCCACGCCGCCGTTTCATTCTGCCTGCGCCATGCGATGCCGCCCGTCTCCGTGCTCCCGTAAATCTCGACAGGTGCGTGGCCGAACACGGCAGCGTATTGGAGCGCCGTGTCCTTCGCGAGCGGCCCGCCTGACGAGAAGAACGCACGCGGGGCAGGCGTGAGCGATGCGAAGCCGGCGAGTTCGGTCCAGCGCGCGAGTTGCGCCGGCGACGAGACCATGGCCGTCGCACCGCATCGCGCGATGCGCGTCTGAATGTGCTGCGGCTCGACGCAAAGCGCGCGGTCGAAAGCGCGGCCCGCCGCAAGCGGCCACAAGATGCGAAACAGCAGACCGTAGATATGGCGATGCGGCACGCTCGCAAGCATCGTCGCATCGCCGATCAGCGCGCCCCAGTCGCGCTCCAGCGTGTGCACTTCGGCGTCGAACTGGGCGAGGGTCTTGTGGATCGGCTTCGGCGTACCGCTGCTGCCCGACGTGTAGAGCGTGAGCGGGGCGCGCGGGTCAACGCGCAGCATAAGCGCGTCGAGCCCGCGCGTGTCGACGGTTGCAGCGGCTATGTCGGCATCGGTCAGCACGGCGTCGTAGGCGTCGGCGAGATCGGCCAGATAGCCCGGAGCGGAACTCGCCGGAATCACCGGCGTCTTGCCGCATGCGAAGAGCGCGAACAGTGCGCAGGCGAAGTCGAACGGATCGTCGATAGAGAGCGCATAACGGCGCGCCGGCTCTTGGCGCAAATGCAACGCGAGCGACGCCACCCGTGCGCGAAATGCGGCATGCGTGATGACCGCGTCGGTCGTGTCGTCGCGACAGACTGGCGTTCGTGCATCGCGGCTTGTCGAGAACAGTTCGTGCAGCGGGATCATGACGCCTCCGCTTCCATGCGCCGCACGCGCGGGAGAATCACGAGATAACGCCACGCGACCTCGGCGACGAGCAGCACGCCGATCAAGCCGTACGCGATCGCGCCGTTGTAGAGCGACCACGCCTCGCGCGACCAGTACAGTGCCGTGTAGAGCGAGAACAGGCCGTTCGCCGCGAAGAACGCGCACCAGACTTGCGTGACGCGGCGCGTGTGATGCACGGCGGGTTCGCTCAGATGAGGCGTGCGGATACGCGCGAATTTTTCGATCATCGACGGGCCGCGCTGGAGCGTCGAAGCGAATGCAATCAGCAAGCCGAGATTCACGAGAGACGGATAAATATGGAGCAACCGCTCGCTGTCGGTCCAGACGATCGCGGCCGATGCCGCGCTTAACATGAAGCCGACCGCCCATTCCACGCGCGTAAGCGTGCGCAGCGACGCGCCCAGAACGCCCGTGCCCGCGCAGCGCTGCAGCCAGACCAGCGCGAACAGCAGGCAGCCGAGATAGCGCGGCGCGTTCCAGAACCAGCCGCACAGAATAGCGGCGGGATACGCGAGCTTGAACGCGACGTTCAGCGCAGGGCCGATACCGCTGCGATGCGCGTCGTCGCGGGTCCGGGCGGTCTGCGGCTGCATCAGTCCTGCGCTGCCAGAAGCGACTCGACAGCGGCGATCACATCGCCCACCGTGCGCACGGACTTGAACTCCTCGGGCTTGATGCGGCGGCCCGTCATCTCCTGCAGCTTGATCGCGAGATCGACGGCATCGATGCTGTCCAGATCGAGTTCTTCGAACAGATGCGCGGACGGCGTCACGCGCTCGGGCGCGATGCCGAAGTTCTCTTCGAAGATCGCGCGGATGCGCTCAAGGATTTGGGTGTCGGTCACAATCATTCCCCTCTTGTTGCAGTGTCGTCCGATGCGCGCGCAGTCTCGCGCTGGCTTGTGACCAGGTCGGCGAGCGTGTTGATCGAGCGGAAGTGCTCGCGCGCGCGCTCGTCGTTGGCGGCGATCGTCAGTTGATAATGTTTGCGCAGCACCATGCCGATCTCGAGCGCGTCGATGGAGTCGAGACCGACGCCATCGGTGGAAAAGAGCGGCGCATCGTCGGCGATATCGTCGGGCGTCAGGTCTTCGAGATCGAGTGCTTCGATCAGAAGCCGTTTGATTTCAAGCTTTAAAGAATCCATGGTCGATCAGATGCCGGGTAATGTGGGCTTGCAGCGTGTTCGTGAGGGTTCGGGCGGCGAGCGCGGGCGGTTCATCCCGAGTGACGAGCGCGTCGGCTCCGACCGCGTCGAGCACGCTCACGCGCATGTGGAACGCGCGCTCGGGCACGTCGTGCCAGCGCATGTTTTTGGTGAACGCGGGAGGGTCGCAGTCGATCAGGACGGGCAGGATCGGCGCGCGCGATTGGAGCGCCATGTGCGCGAAACCGCGCGAAAAATCGTGCAGGCGGTTGCGCGCGGGACTGCGCGTGCCTTCGGGAAAGACGATCATCGTGTAGCCGCGCGCGAGTTGCCGCGCGCCTTCTTCCACGAGTTCGACGGGATCTGCGTTGCTCACGTAATCCGCCGCTCGCATGACGCCCCAGAAGAACGGATTGCTCCAGTGCGCGCTCTTCACGACGCAGCATGCGCGCGGCGTGAGCGACAGAAGCACCATGACGTCGAGCCAGGTGGGATGGTTGGCGACCACGATCGCGGCGCCCTGCTCTTTGCGATCGAGCGCGCGAGCGCCGCTCACGTCGAGCTTCATCACGCGAACGCCGACGAGCACGGCGACGAGCGCGCGAAAGAACGCGTGAATGATCCCGGCGATGATGCGCTGCTTGGACGCGCGATGCGGCCACACCGAAGCAATCGGAAAAACGATCAGTGAGAAGCCGAGTCCGCAGATGCCGAAGGTAGTGAACGCAAGGGCCGTCGCGACAAGGCGCCAGTAATAGTCACACGCCTTCATGCCAGTTCCATTGCCATGTCGACGTCGCGCCGCGCCATTGAACGGGCGCTTTAGCGTCCAGACACTGCCTGACCGCTTCGCTTTGCGTGACGCATCGGGCGCTCGCGAACGCGTTGCTCCGGTCATCGGCGAACGTTGTGCGCACGCATTCGAGTTGCCCGGTTTGCGCGGACGCATCGAGCAAGATCGCAAGCGCGCCGCCCTCCACTTCGTCTTCGATCGTTCCATAGGCCGGATCGGCCGGCTCGTCGGCGTAGACGAGCAGCACTGGAGACGAAGCATCCGTCGCATATTGCGCGTGGGCTTCCAGCAACGCGTAGCCGAGCGTCTGCGCGCCCGCCGACACCGCGCTCGCGGGCGCGCGGTCGCCGCGCTCGATGCCGAAGACGCCGGTCATCGCGTTCAGGACGGACAGGCTAAAGGAAGTCGGCGAGACGGGTTCGCCTGCCCCGATATCGCAGAGGATGCCGGTCGTGCGCCGCAGTTCCCCGTGACGCGACGCGAACACGACGCGCACCGCCGGCAGCGTCGATGCGCAATCGAAGGCAACCTGGAGCGCGGCCCGCGATAGCGCACTGAGCCGGCGCCGCGCCATCGGCGCGACAAAGCTCACGTCAGGCGTGGCGGTCGCGGTGGCAGGCCAAAAGGACCAGCGCGCAACCGGAATGGTCCAGTGCAGATCGGGCATATCGGTGTTTGCGCGTTGAGAACAATCAGCATCGGGGCGGAACAGCCGACCCGATCATTCCTTAGTAAGCAAGTGACGTAATTAAGTGGTCCGTCCAATTAACGGCACGACGCAGCGACTATTTAGCGTCTCGACGCAGAAATCCTCGGGGCTCGCGCGGTATCGCTGGCGTGGGGCGCAAATGATACCGACGTTATGGTCGGCGGGAATAGGGAAAGTACGCAGTTATTGCCGGTTCGTCTCATCGACGCGACGAACATGCGACGAGACTTGCACCGCGCGCGACACATCTATCTTCGAGGGGCGGTAAAGGATGCCTTCGCCCAGCGATCCATCGACCATTTCTCGAACTGGCGCGTCACCAAGTGCTCGCGCGCGTGATATCGTTCGCCGCTTGACTGAATTTGACACCTCGGCCATACGGACCTCTGACCGACGTGCCGCAGGCTGCATAGAAGATGAGGCAAATGATTTCGCGGCCGCCTGCCGGTGCGCCGAGACGCTGGCCGCGCACAGGCTATCCACCGTTGTACGTCGCGACCTTCGCCTGGCACGGCGTCGCGCTGGCCGGTTGGCTGCTGCGTCCTTCGGCGTGGCCGTGGTGGCTCGCGGGTGTGCTCGCGAGTCATATCGTCGTGGTCTCGATAGGGCTGTGGCCGCGCTCCGCCCTCCTCGGTCGGAATTGGACCCGCCTGCCCGACACGTCTTCCAACGCCGATGCCGTGGCGCTCACGATCGACGACGGTCCCGACCCGGTCGTAACGCCGAAGATTCTGGACATTCTGGATCGGCATCACGTGCGCGCGACGTTCTTCTGCATTGGAAGACGCGCTGCGGAACATCCGGCGCTGGTACGGGAAATCGTCGCGCGAGGTCACGCCGTCGAGAATCACACGCACAGGCACGTGCACACGTTCTCGGTCACGTGGCCGTTCTGGCTCACAAAGGAAATCGCCGCTGCGCAACGGACGCTCGAAGCAGTGACGGGCGAGCGGCCCATGTTCTTTCGCGCGCCAGCCGGGTTGCGGAATCTCTTTCTCGACCCGGTGCTGCAACGGCTGGACCTTCAGCTCGCGGCATGGACGCGGCGAGGGTTCGATACGCGCGAATGTGACGCTGATCGCGTGCTCGAACGACTCGTGAACGGACTCGCCGCCCGAGACATCCTCCTGATCCACGACGCGGGCGCGGCGTTGACATCGACGGGCGAACCGGTGGTGCTGACGGTGCTGCCTCGGCTCATCGAGAGGGTTCGGTCGTCGGGATTGCGCTTCGTGACCTTGCGCGATGCACGCGACGAACGGGCACCGTCTTCCTATGCGCGCTGACGCGTGCGGTTTTCGTTCCGCCGCTATAATCGTGGGCTTCGTTCTTTTCAGCCGGGGAAGGCATTCGTATCCGGTGGTGCGGCTGGGCTTCAAACCCAGTTGGGGGTGTCAGACACTCCCAGGTAGGTTCGACTCCTGCTGCCTTCCGCCAATTGCGCTTCAGGCGTGATGGGAGCGTCGCGCTCCGTAGTCCGTCGGCTTGATTCCCGGCCGGCCCTCGACTTCTCAGCCAGCCACGCACGAAGACGTCAGTTCCGCTTCCTGCGGCGTCCATCCGCGAACGCCATGCGTCTGCATATCGACCTGGTGCATTCGCTTTCTTTGTTGCCTGCAGTACTCAACGGCGCGCTTCAGGCTCGTCGCCGGACCGCCCCGGCGTGCGTCGGCGCAAAAGACGATACGCGCAGTACAGCAACGCGACGAGCGCGAGCAGATCGATGACAGTCGCGCCATGCATCTGCAACTCGACCAGCGCGAAGTGCAATTGCCGCTGGAACAACGCGCCGCCCAGCACCCAGAATGCGGACCACGCGACAATGCCCGCCGCATCCCAGAGCAGAAAGACGAGCGCGGCGATACGCGTCGTGCCCATCAGCGGCGGCGTGACGAGTCCGAGTCCCGGCACGAACTTCGATATCGCGATGATCGGCGCGCCGTACCGCTCGAATAGCTCGCTCGTCGTGCGCATGCCGGATTCGATCGCATACGAGCGACGCGAAAGCGCGGCCACGAGCCGCCGCCCATAGATACGCCCCGCCGAAAACCACGCGCTGTCGCCGAGCAGCGCGCCGCAGACCGCCGCGATCAGCACATGCGAGAGCGACAGCCGCCCGCTCGCGATCATCGATCCGGCAAAGACGAGCAGCGGCGCCGACGGTAGCGGCACGCCCAGCCGCGTCAGCAGCACGTTGCCGAAGACCGCGGCCGCGCCCCACTGCGCTATCGCCGACGGCGGAATCTGGATCAACTGCCACCTCCGCGGCGCGCGCGCCGGCATTCGCTTGGAAAAATCATTGAGTCCTCGACTGGACCAGCATCACCGGCACGCTGCCGCACCCCGCGCTGTTCGCAATTTCGATGCCGTGCCATGACGACGCATCGCCACGGTCCAGCGTCATCGAATCGACGCGCCGGTCCGGGCGCAGCACGTTGAACGGCCACGACGGACGGCGCAGCCGCTCATGCACGATCGAGCCGAGCCAGATGGGCGTCGGCGTGGCATCGGCGCGTTCCTTCAGGACGTAGCGCGTCGGCCAGAAGCGCAGCACGTCGCGCTCGTCAGCGCCGCGACGCGAGCGCGTGAACATGAGCTTCGACGGCTCGCCGTTGTTCAGACGCGGCAGCACCGGCAGCGCGGTCGCGGCCGCGTTCGGGGACACGACCGACATCACGCTCTTCATCGTCAGTCCCGTGGCTTGCGTCCAGCCGCGGCTCGACAGCTGCGCGCGGATTTCCGCAGGCGTCGCGGCCCATTGCACGGTGATCGGCTCGCGGCGGTCGCCGTCCATGCTTGCGCGGTAGCACGAAAAGGTGCGCCACACGGTGTCCGTCCACTGGATCGGCGTGATAACGACCGTCGGCGGCGGGGCGCTGTGCGCCTGCGTGTCGTCGCTCAACTGCAAGCCGACGCTCGCGCAGATCACGGCGAGGATCGCGAACGGCATCAGCGGACGGCGTCTTGGCTTGCCCGGATGCCGCCAAACAGCGATCAGCGCGATGAGAAACACCCACATGGCCGCGAGCGTCGCGCTGCCGAGCGCGTCCGAAATGGTGAAGCGTCCGAAGTAGAGGCCCGCGAGCGCGATGGCCGTCACGATGCCCGACGTCGCCGTGGCGATGCACACGCCGGTCAGCATGCCGACGCGGCGCAGCAGCAAGAACGCCAGAAAGCCGTAGATGATCACGGCCGCCGCGAGATGCGGGCTCGGGAACGTGTGCTCCACCGGCGCGAACGACAGCGGCAAGCGGTGATGCGCCGTCACGCGAATCGCGGCGACGAGCAGTTGCGAGAACACGACCGCGACCATCCAGTAGGCGACCGTGCGCCAGCGCCGCTCGACGATCATCCAGACGATGACGGTCGCCGCGACCGCAAGCAAGGTCGGCGTGCTGCCGAGCGCGGCGGCGCCGTCGAGGATCGAATCGGCCCACGTCGAGCGGAACGACTGCAACAGGCGGTACGTGGAGACATCCACCTGCACGAGCGACGAGCCGCGCGCCACGTTCGACATCACGTAGAAGAACGCCATGACCGATGCGAGCAGCAACACGGAAATGGCAACGATGAGCGAAGTCGCCGGATTCGCCGGATCGAGCGCGCGGGAGACGATTCGCGCCGGCGCGCCGTCGTTGCGCTGCGCCCACGCGAGCAGCGTTGCGCGCGAAGCGAGCGTCCAGCCCTTCGCGTGTCCCACGATCACGCGCGTCAGATTGAAGACGAGCCATCCGATCGCCGTCACGGCCACGAGTATGACGACGAGCCGGATCGACACCGCGCCCGCCAGTTCGATGGATGCGCCGAACACGACGCCCGGCAGGATATGCAGCGGCGCCCAGATGAGCGCGCTCAGGACGTTGACGGCCAGAAAGCGCGCGGGCGTCATGCCCGACAGGCCCGCGACGACCGGCACCACGGCGCGCATCGGCGCCACGAAGCGCGCGAGCACGACGCTCTTCGCGCCGTGCGCGTGAAAGTACCGTTTGCCGGCGGCGAGCGCGCCCGGATGGCGGCGGAACGGCCACATCTGCGCGATGACATCGGCATAGCGCGCGCCGAAGCAGAAGCTCGCGGCGTCGCCGGCAATCGCGCCCGCGATCGCGCAGACGAATACCAGAACGAGATTCAGCGCGCCCGCGCCGACGAGCGCGCCCGCGATGAACATCGCAGTGCTGCCGGGCACGAAGGTGCCGATGAACGCGACCGATTCGAGAAACGACGCCAGCAGCACGACCGCGAGCGTCCATTCGGGATGGCCCGACAGCAGATGCAGCAGCGCGTAGTAGGAATGCTCCATCGGTTCGCCTGGCGCAGTAGCGCAAAGGGCGTGGCGGGAACCGCTCAGACCGGCTCATGCCAGCGGCTGTCGGTGCGCAACAGGTGCAGGTCGCGATGAAAGCGAGTGTAACCAACGCGGTCGAAGAACTCCAAAACCTGAATCGCGCGCTTCCGGCCGAGACCGCTTGCATCGCGGAACTCCGCTGCGCCAATGGCGCTGGCCGCGCTGGCCGCACCGTCGCGCGTGCGGGCATGTTCGGCCGCAAGTCGCGCGAGTTCTGCTATCGCGGATCGCGAATAGAAGAGATCGCGCACGACCTGCAACACGTCGCCGCGCCGCGCGAGCTTGCGCAGGAGGCGCCGCATGTCGTCTTCCTGTGCGCCGTGTTCGCGCGCGAGGTCGCGCACCCACGGCGGGTCGAAACGTCCGCGTTCGATCGACGCCAGCACCGCCTGCGCTAGCGATTCTTCGGCCGCATCGAGCGCCACCGCATGCGACGGCAGATGCAGCCACGGCCCGCTGCGCGCAACGGTTCCGCGCGCCACGGCGTCGTCGATCAACGCGCGCCACAGCGCATCCGATGCGAGCGGCGCGGCCATGCGGCGCAGACGCGCGGCGTCGGGGCCTTGCTCGTCGGGAAAGCGTTCGTGGAAAGCGGCGAGCGCGTCCGTGAGACGCGCGGCGAGCGCATCCCAATGCGCGGCGGCGATGAAAAGCGCGTCGTCGGGCAGAGGCACGCGGCGCAGACCGTCCGGCAGCGCGAGCGATGCCGCCGCACGGCCGCACAGATGCTCGACGAGCGAGCGCGGCAAGCCGTACGGCGACTCGTCGAAAAGCGCATCGGCGCGATGCGTGTCGAGCCAGGCGGCCAGCGCGTCGAGCCACGCGCGGCGCTGCGGCGTGCGGCGCTTGCGGGCGGGCGCGAACGGATCGAGCACGCGGCCGCCGCCTACCGTGCGGCTCGCCTGCGCATTGCGCACGATGAAGCGGTCACCCGGCAGCGCGCACACAGGTTGATCGAAGACGAGCTGCACGCGTGCCGATTGTCCCGCCGCGAACGTGTCCGCCTCCAGCAACGCGACGTGCGCCACGCGATGCGTCGTGCCCAGATGCACATGCAGCGGCGTCCAGTGCGCAAGCGTGAGCCCGGCATCGGCGAGCAGCGTGAGTTCGACGTCGAGCCGCTCCGACGCCTTCGCGATGCGCGCATCGACGATCCAGTCGCCGCGTGCGAGCGCATCTTTCTCGATGCCCGCGAGATTGAGCGCGCAACGCTCGCCCGCGTGGCCCGCCTCCGCCGGGCGATTCTGCGCGTGAATGCTGCGCACGCGCACGTCGCTCGCCGATTGGCGCGGCGCGAGCGCGAGCACGTCGCCGACGCTCACGCGCCCCGCGAACGCCGTGCCCGTCGCGATGGTGCCTTGCCCCGACAGCGTGAACACGCGATCGACCGCGAGGCGGAAGAAGCCATCGTCGCGGCGCGCGCGCCAGTGCGCGGCGGCATCGCGAAGATGCGCGTTCAGCGCGGCCACGCCGGGATCGTCGGCGGCGGTGGCGTTGGTGTCGAAGATCGGCGCGTCACGTAGCGGCGTCGGCGCGAGCAGCGTGCGGATTTGCGCGTGGACTTCGCGCACGCGGCTTTCGTCGACGCGGTCGGTCTTCGTCAACGCCACGGCACCCGTCGTCACGCCGAGCAGTTCCAGAATCGCGAGATGCTCGCGCGTCTGCGGCATCACGCCGTCGTCGGCGGCAATCACGAGGAGCGCGAAGTCGATACCGCTCGCGCCCGCCGCCATCGTGTGCACGAGCTTTTCGTGGCCCGGCACGTCGATGAAGCCGAGCATGCCGCCATCCGCGAGCGGCACATACGCATAGCCGAGTTCGATGGAAATACCGCGCGCCTTCTCTTCCTTGAGGCGGTCGGTATCCACGCCGGACAGCGCGCGCACGAGCGTGGTCTTGCCGTGATCGATATGCCCCGCTGTGCCGACGATCATGCGCCTTCGCCCCGGCCCTGGCCGTCGAGTTGCGCGATGAATGCGGCTTCATCGGCCTCTTCGAGGCAACGAAGATCGAGCCAGAGCGCGCCGTCCGCGATGCGCCCGATCACCGGCCGCGGCAACGCGCGCAGCTTGCGCTCGATGCGGTTCAGTTGCCCGCCGCCGCGCTTGCCGCTCGCGAGCCGCACGGCGAGGCCGTAGCTCGGCAGCACGTCCACCGGCAACGCGCCGCTGCCGATCTGGCTGAACATCGGCTCGGTGGTCACGGCGAACGCGTCGCCTGTCAGGCGCTGCAACGCGGGCTGAATGCGCTCGGCGGCGAGGCGCATGGCGTCGGCGGGACGCGTGAGCAGGCGCAGCGTCGTGAGGCGCGCTTGCAGCGTCTCGGGCGTGCGATACAGACGCAGCACCGCTTCGAGCGCCGCGAGCGTGAGCTTGCCGACGCGCAGCGCGCGCTTGAGCGGATGCTTCTTGATCTTCGCGATCAGATCCTTGCGACCGACGATAAGGCCGGCTTGCGGTCCGCCGAGCAGCTTGTCTCCGCTGAACGTGACGAGATCCGCGCCCGCTTCCACCGTCTCGCGCACGGTCGCTTCGCGCGGCAGGCCCCATTGCGTGAGATCGACGAGCGTGCCGCTGCCGAGATCGACGGCGACCGGCAAGCCGCGTTCATGCGCGAGCGGCGCGAGTTCCGCTGTGGTGACTTCCTTCGTGAAGCCGGTCACGGCGTAGTTGCTGCAATGGACCTTCATCAGCAGCGCGGTCTTCGCGTTGATCGCTTCGTCGTAGTCCTTCAGATGCGTGCGGTTGGTGGTGCCGACTTCGCGCAGCTTCGCGCCCGCGCGGCTCATGATGTCCGGAATGCGAAACGCGCCGCCGATCTCCACGAGTTCGCCGCGCGACACGATCACTTCTTTCCTCGGCGCGAGCGCGGACAACGTGAGCAGCACCGCGGCGGCGTTGTTGTTCACGACAGTCGCCGCTTCCGCGCCCGTCAGTTCGCAGATGAGCGCGTTGATCAGATCGTCGCGATCGCCGCGCGCGCCGGTATCCAGATCGAATTCGAGATTCGCGGGACGCGTGAGCACGTCGGCCACCGCGCGCACGGCCTCGTCAGGCAACAGCGCTCGGCCGAGGTTCGTGTGCAGCACCGTGCCCGTCAGATTGAACACGGTTCGCACGCGGCTTTGCGCGCGGCTCGCGAGCCGCAGACTCACGGCGTGGCCGAGCATGGTTTCCGTGAGCGCCTCCACGGATGCGCGGCCCGCCTGCGCGTCGGCGCGCCACGCGTCGAGCGTCGCGCGCAGGGCGGCGAGCGTCTGCGTGCGGCCATATTCGTCGATGAGCGGCTCGAACAGCGCCGATGCGAGCACGCGCTCCACCGACGGCACGCGGGCCATCAGCGCGCGCAGTTCGCTGCCGTCGCCGCCGGTTACGTCGCTCATCGTGCTTGGTCCGCTTGGCCCGCTTCGTCCGATGCGCTCTGTTCAGGCCACAGCCACGGATTCGGCGCGGGGCGTCGGAAGCCCGCATCGCCCATCAGGAGATCGAGCGTCAGGCTCGCGAGATCGTCCGCGAACGGCTCGAAGTCGTACGCTTTCTCCTGATAACCGATCTTGCGGTACGTGCCGCATTCGTCGCACGACTCCGCTTTCAGCGGCGCGTTGCGGGCGCGTTCGGCGCGGGCTTGCTCGTCTTCAGCGGTTTGCGCGGTGCTGGCTTCGGCGCCGTCCATTGCGTGATAGGCGATGCCCTTGGTCGAATCGCAATTCGAGCACTTCGCGCGCACGACGTGCCATTCCGTCGAGCACAGGCCGCACTGCACGTAGCGATAGCCTTCGTGCACGCCGCCCACGCGCACGATGCTCGCCACCGGCATCGTGCCGCAGACGGGGCACACGCCCGATGTGTCCATATACGGCACTTCCGCGCTGCCGATGCGGCTCGCGATGTCCGTCCACACCACTTGCAGCGCCGCGACGATGAACGGCGCGGCGGCGGGTTCGATCTCCGCGAAACGCAAAGCGAGAATGGCGTCGGCCTGCGCGTCGAGCGCGGCGGCGGGCATCGACCGCAGATGCGCGACGAGTTGCGCGAGCGGCGGCGTGAGCGCGCCCGCGGCCTCGATGCGATCGAGCAGCATGAAAAGCACGTCGCGCCATGCGGGATCGCGCTCGTTCGCGCCGAGCGCGGGAACGATGGGCATCGAATGCTGCTGGTTCAGCGCGATGGATTCGCGCGACGGCATCGGCGCGGTGAAGCCGGCGAGCACGTGCTGTTGCGCATCGGCGAGCGCGGCCATCAGGCGCAAATAGCCCGCGATGGGATGGCTCGCGTCCGCAAGCTGGCGCAGGCGCGCGGCGCGGGCGCTGAATACCGTGGCGCGTTCAGGCATGCGCAGCCGTGGAATGGCCGACTGATCGAGTGCTTCGATCGATGCAGCGGATTCGAGTATGCGTTGGACCACTTGAGTTCGTCCTTGGAATGCTTAGGTGCTTTGAGTGCGCGCAAAAGCGGCGCATTGAAAGGGAGAATAACAGCTTGTCGGATAGCGTTCAGACGGCGCACGTCGGGTTGGGCTGCGTCAGTCGGATCGTGCCGCGCAAAGAAGAACCGCCCGGCCTGAACGAGGCGCGAGCGGTTCGGATCACTGCCGGGCGTTTCGCGAGAAAGCCGCGACGCCTACTTCCCGATGATTTCCTTGAACCAGCGCGGATGGTGCTTGCGCGCCCATCCATACGTCACGGTTCCGCGCACCATCGCGCTGATCGATCCCTTGATCCACAGTCCCGCATAGATGTGGATGATGATCGACATGATCAGCACGAAAGCCGTCGCCGCGTGGACGACCGCCGCGAGCCGGATGACCGTGATCGGAAAGTAGAACGCGAAGTACGCGCGCCAGATCACCACGCCGGATGCGAGCAGCAACAGCAGGCTCGCCACCATCACGTAGAACACGAGCTTCTGACCGGCGTTGTACTTGCCGATCTCGGGCAGGCGGTCTTCGCGGTTGGCGAGCACGTCGTCGATCTGCTTCATCCACTGGATATCGCTCTTGTCCAGATGGTTGTGACGCCACACACGCAACGCGAGGACCATGAACGACAGGAACATCACGCAGCCGACGAACGGATGCAGGATGCGCGTCCATTGCCCGCCGCCGAAGATCGCATAGAGCCACGACATAGACGGATGAAACATTGCGAGCCCGGACAACGCGAGCAGCACGAAGCTGATCGCGGTGATCCAGTGGTTCGTGCGCTCGTTCGGCGTGTAGCGCACGATCAGGCGGTTGCCTCGCACGTCGCGCAATTCGCTATCGTGTTTCATTCGAACGCTCCCTCTTGTTGCGTGCTTCATCGGCCTCGCGCTGCGCCTCGGCTTCCTCTTCCGCGCTCACTTCGTTGGGACCGACACGCGTGTAGTGGAAGAATCCGGCGAGCGCGGCGAGCGCCATGCCCGCGACCGCGAGCGGCTTCGTCACGCCCTTCCAGACCGACACGAGCGGACTGATGCGAGGATTTTCCGCGAGCCCGTGATACAGCCCCGGCTGATCCGCGTGATGCAGCACGTACATGACGTGCGTGCCGCCCACGCCGGCCGGGTTGTACAGACCGGCGTTCTCGAAACCGCGCTCCTTCAGGTCTTCCACGCGGTCTTCCGCCTGCTGGATCATGTCGGTCTTGGTGCCGAACATGATCGCGCCGGTCGGACACGTCTTCACGCACGCCGGTTCCTGCCCGACCGCGACGCGATCGGAACAGAGCGTGCACTTGTACGCGCGGTTGTCTTCCTTCGAGATGCGCGGAATGTTGAACGGGCAGCCCGTCACGCAATAGCCGCAGCCGATGCAGTTTTCCTCGTGAAAATCCACGATGCCGTTCGTGTACTGAACGATCGCGCCCGGCGACGGACACGCCTTCAGACACCCCGGGTCCTCGCAGTGCATGCAGCCGTCCTTGCGGATCAGCCATTCGAGGTCGCCCTTCGGGTTCTCGTACTCCGTGAAGCGCATCACCGTCCACGAATGTTCGGTGAGATCGCGCGGGTTGTCGTAGACGCCGGTCGTGTGTCCCACGTCGTCGCGCAGGTCGTTCCACTCCATGCACGCCGTCTGGCAGGCCTTGCAGCCGATGCACTTCGACACGTCGATGAGCTTCGCGACGGTGCCCGTGACCGGCTCGCGGACTTGCGGCGGCGGCGTGGTGGTGGCGGAAACGCGCTTGATATCGAGCGATTGCAGAGCCATTCTCGTCTCCTTATGCCTTCTCGACCTTCACGAGGAACGACTTGAACTCCGGTGTCTGCGAGTTCCCGTCGCCCACGGAAGGCGTCAGCGTGTTGACGAGATAGCCCGGCTGCGTCAGGCCCTTGAAGCCCCAGTGCAGCGGCAGGCCGACGGTTTGCACCTTCTTGCCCTCCACGGTCAGCGGTTTGATGCGTTTGGTGACGAGCGCCACCGCGATGATGTGCCCGCGATTGCTCGACACCTTCACGCGATCGCCCGCGACGACGCCCACTTCCTTCGCCAGATCCTCGCCGATTTCCACGAACTGCTGCGGCTGCACGATCGCGTTGAGCTTCACGTGCTTGGTCCAGTAGTGGAAGTGCTCGGTCAGGCGATAGGTCGTCGCCGTATGCGGGAACTGATCGGCAGTGCCGAAGGCCGCGCGGTCGTCCGGGAACACGCGCGCCGCCGGATTGCTCGTGACGTTCTTCTCGTTCGGGAAGAACGGGTTGTAGCCGAGCGGCGTCTCGAACGGTTCGTAATGAACGGGGAACGGACCTTCGTTCATGCCGTCGCGAGCGAAGAAACGCGCCACGCCTTCCGGGTTCATGATGAACGGATTCATGCCGTTTTCCGGCGGTTCGTCCGCCTTGAAGTCCGGAATGTCCGCGCCGGTCCAGGCACGGCCGTTCCAGCCGATCAGCTTGCGCGACGGATCGAACGGCTTGCCGCTCACATCGCACGATGCGCGGTTGTACAGCACGCGGCGATTCACCGGCCACGCCCACGCCCAGTTCAGCGTCTGGCCGATGCCGGTCGGATCGCTGTTGTCGCGGCGGCCCATCTGATTGCCCGCCTGCGTCCACGCGCCGCAGTAGATCCAGCATCCGCTCGCCGTGGAACCGTCGTCGCGCAGCAAGGCGAAGCTCGAAAGCTGTTCGCCCTTCTTCGCGAGCACCTTGGTCTTGTCGGTCGGATCGGTGACGTCGGCGAGCGCGCGGCCGTTGAACTCCATCGCGAGCTCTTCGGGCGTCGGGCTTTCCGGGTCCGCGTACGGCCACGACATCTTCAGGATCGGATCGGGATACTTGCCGCCCTGCTCCTGATACGCCTTGCGAATACGCAGCCACAGCCCCGACATGATCTCGAGGTCGCTCCTCGCCTCGCCCGGCGGCTGCGCGCCCTGCCAGTGCCATTGCAGCACGCGCGACGAAGACACGAGCGAGCCGCGCTCTTCCGCGAAGCAGGTCGTCGGCAGACGGAACACTTCGGTCTGGATCTTCGACGAATCCACGTCGTTGAACTCGCCGTGGTTCTTCCAGAACTCCGACGTTTCGGTGGCGAGCGGGTCCATGATGGCGAGCCACTTCAGCTTGGACAACCCGAGGCCGATCTTCGCCTTGTTGGGCGCGGCGGCAAGCGGATTGAAGCCCTGCGCGATGTAGCCGTTCATCTTGCCCTGCGCCATCAGCTCGAAGACCTGGAGCATGTCGTAGGACTTGTCGAGCTTGGGCAGGAAGTCGAAGCCGAAGTTGTTCTCGGCGGTCGCGTTGTCGCCCCACCACGACTTCATGAAGCTCACGTGGAACGCGCGATAGTTCTTCCAGTAACTCAGCTGGTTGGGCCGCAGCGGCTGCGTCGCGCGCTTCGTGATGTATTGCTCGTAGTCCTGCTCGCCTTCCATCGGCAGGGTCATGTAACCCGGCAGAAGGTTCGACATCAGGCCGAGGTCGGTCAGCCCCTGAATGTTCGAGTGACCGCGCAGCGCGTTCATGCCGCCGCCCGCAATGCCGATGTTGCCGAGCAGAAGCTGCACCATCGCGCCGGTGCGGATCATCTGCGCGCCGACCGAGTGATGCGTCCAGCCGAGCGCATACAGAATGGTGCCCGCGCGGTTCGTCGCCGCGGTCGATGCGAGCATCTCGCAGACCTTCAGAAACTTGTCGGTCGGCGTGCCGCACACCTTCGTCACCATTTCGGGCGTGTAGGCGGCGTAGTGCTGCTTCATCAGGTTGTAGACGCAGCGCGGATGCTGCAGCGTCGGGTCGACCTTCACGAAGCCGTCTTCGCCGCGCTCGTAGTCCCAGCTCGTCTTGTCGTACTTGCGATGCTCGGCGTCATAGCCCGAGAACGTGCCGTCCTTGAACGCGAAGTCTTCGCGCACGATGAACGACATGTCCGTGTAGTTCTTCACGTACTCGTGCTGGATCTTGTCGTGCGTCAACAGATAGTTGATGACGCCGCCAAGGAACGCGATGTCCGTGCCGGTGCGAATCGGCGCGTAGAAATCCGCGACCGATGCCGTGCGCGTGAAGCGCGGATCGACCACGATCAGCCGCGCCTTTCTGTGCGCCTTCGCCTCGGTCACCCATTTGAAACCGCACGGGTGCGCCTCGGCCGAATTGCCGCCCATCACCAGAATTACGTCCGCGTTCTTGATGTCGACCCAATGGTTCGTCATCGCTCCACGGCCAAACGTCGGGGCAAGACCTGCCACCGTCGGGCCATGTCAGACACGCGCCTGATTGTCGAATGCGAGCATGCCAAGACTGCGGATCGTCTTGTGCGTCAGATAGCCGACTTCGTTGCTGCCCGCCGACGCGGCGAGCATGCCCGTCGTGAGCCAGCGGTTGACCTTCTTGCCGTCCGCCGTCGTTTCGACGAAGTTCGCGTCGCGGTCTTCCTTCATCAGCTTCGCGATGCGGTCGAGCGCGTCGTCCCACGAGATGCGCTTCCATTCCGACGAACCGGGCGCGCGATACTCGGGATACATCAGCCGGCTCGGGCTATGGATGAAGTCGATGAGCGATGCGCCCTTCGGGCACAGCGTGCCGCGATTGACCGGATGGTCGGGATCGCCTTCGATATGGATGATGCTGGCCTTGGCGTTCTTGGCGTTGTCGCCGAGACCGTACATCAGGATGCCGCACCCGACCGAGCAGTACGGACAGGTGTTGCGCGTTTCAGTGGTGCGCGACAGTTTGTATTGTCGGACTTCGGCGAGTGCGGGTGCCGGAGAGAAGCCCAGTGCAGCCAGGCTCGATCCGGCGAGCGTGCTCGCGGAAACCTTGAGGAACTGTCGCCGTGACATTTGAAGCATGATGTCCTCGGCGCGTCGTGAAGTGGGGTGCTCTAAAAGTATAGAAGCGCGCGTTCGGCTTGGGTCCTGCCGTCGCACGCAGCGTCGATTTCTCGATCCGCCGACGCTGCAGCCGTCCTGGCTGGCGCGCGGTCTGGCGGTTGCGCCGCGCGAAACGAACGAGCGTCCCGTCGCGGCAGGCGCGATCATAGCAATGTTCTTATTGATGCGCTTCGCCCGTTCGCGCCTGTCTTGGAACGGAACCTGCTCGATCGGTTGCAATTACCGCCCGCGGGCCTGCGCAACGCGCCCAAAGCCCGCGCCGCCACCGTTCGATCGAACCGAGAGATTCGTCATGAGCTCCGTTTCCACGCAAAAAATAGGTTCCGCAGTAAAAAAAGATGCGTCGTGGGCGCTGGGCGCGCTCAAGCAATTCTCCGAAGACCGCTGCGCCGCGATGGCCGCGAGCATCGCGTTCTATTCCGCGTTCTCGCTCGCGCCGACGCTCGTCATGGTGATCGCGGTGGCCGGCTGGGTGTTCGGCCCGGAAGCGGCGCGCGGCCAGCTCTTCCATCAGGTCAACGGGCTGATCGGTGATCAGGCGGCGGCGGGCGTGCAGAGCATCGTGGAGAACGCGCATCGCAGCGGCGGAACGGGGATCGCCGCGATCATCTCCTTCGTGCTGCTGGCCGTGGGCGCGTCGGCGACGTTCTCGTCGCTCAACACGGCGCTCAATATCGTCTGGCCGCTCACCGGCGAGCAGCGTTCCAGCGTGCTCGCGATGGTGCGCGTGCGGCTCGTGTCGTTCGGGCTCGTGCTGGGCGTCGCGTTCCTGCTCATCGTCTCGCTCGTGCTCGACACCGCGATTCAGGCGGTCGGCCTGTGGCTGTGGGGCGACTCGCCGTTCGTCGTCATCGGCGATGTCGTGCAACTGGTGGTCGGGCTCGCGATTCTCTCGGTCGCGTTCGGCGCGCTCCTCAAGTTTCTGCCCGATGCGCCGGTTCAATGGCGGGATGCGCTCGTCGGCGGCGTCGTGGCGGCTATCTTCTTTTCCGTCGGGAAGAAGCTGTTCGCCTTCTATCTGACGCACGCGGGCACCGCGAGCGCGTTCGGCGCGGCCGGATCGCTCGCGGTCCTGCTCATGTGGCTGTACTTCTCGGCGGCAGTACTTCTGCTGGGCGCCGAGTTTTCGGCGGCGCGCGCGCGCCTGCACGATCCGCGCGGCGCGTGGGGCGTGCAGGACGGCAGCGTGCCGCCGGGAAGCCGCGCCAAGATTGGTTCGATGCTCGCGGCGTCCACGCGCGTCGACATGGCGGCGGACGTCGAGCCGCTCGCGCCGACGACGCTCGACGTTCGACGCGCGCGCCCGCAAGCCGCGCGGATTCCGAACGGCGGCCGCACGCGCCAGGCCGCGCTCGCGCTCAAGCGAGCGATTGACCTTTCCCGCAAGGTGGCGCGCGCCGAATCGACGGCCACGCGCGCCACCGCCGTGGCGATGGTCGGCGCGGGGCGCAAGGCGTCGCAGGCGAACGCCGCCGTGAAGCGCCACCCGTGGCGCGCGGTGCTCGTCGCGGCGACGGCGGGCGTGGCAGTCGCGCTGCTCTCACGGCGCGACGGCAGCGGTCCTTCCGGCGACGTTTGAACGACCGGCCGCGGCTGCTTGTGCCAATAGAAAATCGGGTTTGTTATCCGCTTCGGCATTAATCGTAATAAGTCCGCGAGTTTCACTTCGCGCGTCAAAGACGGCCCGGAACTTTTGCGGCGGGACTTTGTCGTGTCTCAGTTTTCAAAGAAGAAAGCCGTAAACCGTGTATGGGCGGGCGTTTTGCGGCACTGTGTCTTTTTGGAGACAGTCCATTTTTTTTCGTTTCTAACGTAACGAAACGTTGCGTTATTCTCTGCGCCGGTAACAACGATTTTAATCATTCGCGTGGAGAATTCGATGAAACGATTCACACTGACGTCCCTCTCGCTGGCCCTGCTCGGCGCAGCTGGCGCGGCACAGGCACAAACGAGCGTGACGCTGTATGGCGTGATCGATACGGGCTTGGCCTATGTCAGCCATGCCAACTCGGCAGGCGACCACCTCTTCGGCATGGTCAACGGCACGCTGTCCGGCCCGCGTTGGGGCTTGAAGGGTCAGGAAGACCTCGGCGGCGGCCTGAAGGCACTGTTCCAGTTGGAAAGCGGCTTCGATCCGGGTACGGGTCGTCTGAACCAGGGTGGGCGCGAGTTCGGTCGTCAGGCATTCGTCGGTTTGAGCGGCAACCAGTGGGGTACGGTCACGCTGGGTCGTCAATATGACCCGTCGGTCGACATGGTCCAGGGCCTCACGGCTGACAACTACTGGGGCGCAGCGTTCGCCACGCCGGGCGACGTCGACAACTACGACAATAGCCTGCGCGTCAGCAACGCAGTCAAGTACGTTTCGCCGGTTTTCTCGGGCTTCCAGTTCGAAGGCATCTACGGCTTCAGCAACCTGGCGGGCGCGACCGGCCAGGGCCAGACGTGGGGCGGCGCGGTCACGTATAACAACGGTCCGGTCGGCCTGGCAGGCAGCTACCTGTACGTGAACAACCCGACGACCGGCCGCGCGCCTCTGACGGGAACGAACACCGGCTGGAACAGCCCGTCGTCGGATTCGCTGTTCAACTCGGTGATCAACAGCGGCTACTCGACGGCTCATGCAATCGGCATCGCGCGCGGCGCAGGCCAGTACGTGTTCGGTCCGTTCACGGTCGGCGCGTCGTACAGCTTCGCGCAGTACAAGAACGACGGCAGCTCGCTGTTCCAGGAGCAAGAGAAGTTCAACGTCGGCAACGGCTACGTGAACTTCCAGCTGACGCCGGCCATGCTGCTGGGCCTCGGCTACACGTACACGCATGCAAGCGGCGACACGTCGGCGACGTACCACCAGGCTTCGATCGGTGCGGATTACTCGCTGTCGAAGCGCACGGATGTCTACGCTGTCGGCGCGTACCAGCACGCAAGCGGCACGCAACGCGTGAACAACGCGGACGGCACGCAGTCGCGGGTGAACGCAACGGCTTCGATCAGCGACTTCGGCTTCGACAGCGGCCGCAGCCACCAGGAACTGGTCCTGATCGGCCTGCGCCACAAGTTCTAAGAACAACCGATCGGCGTGGCACGCAAGTGCTGCGTCAGCGGACAAGCGGTATCTCGAACAGCCATCGGTTCTCCGATGGCTGTTTTTTTATGCGCGTTCGATACCGCTGCTACGGAGTCCATTGAATGATCGCCTTTCTCCGCCGGATCGCTCTCGCTTCGCTGCTGGCGAGCGGCCTCGCGCGTGCTTTCGCGGACGAGCCGCCCGCCTTGCCGATGATCGTCGCGCATCGCGCCGGCACGGCCGACTTCCCGGAGAACACGCTGCTTGCCATCGCGGGCGCGCTGGCTCATCGCGCGGATGCCATCTGGCTTTCGGTACAGATCACGCGTGACGGCGTGCCGGTGCTGTATCGCCCGGCGGATTTGTCCGCGAATACCGACGGCAAAGGCGCCGTCGCGAGCCTGAACCTCACCGCGCTGCAACGCCTGAACGCAGGCTGGAACTTCGCTCACGCCGATGCGCGCGGCGCCAGGACGTATCCGTATCGCGCGCATCCGCTGGGCATTCCGACGCTCGAAGACGCGCTCTCCGCGATTCCGGCGTCCGTGCCCGTGATGCTCGACATGAAGGGGCTGCCCGCCGAGCCGCAGGCAGCGGCCGTCGCCCGCGTGCTCGATCGCGCGAATGCGTGGCCGCGCGTGCTGATCTATTCCACCGACGCGGCCTATCAGACGGCGTTCGCCGCCTACCCGCAGGCGCGGCTCTTCGAATCGCGCGATGCGACGCGTGGGCGGCTCGCGGGCGTCGCGTTGGGGCAAACGTGCGCCGCCCCGCCGCAGCCCGGCACATGGGCTGCATTCGAGTGGAAAAGGCAGATGGAACTGGTCGAGACCTTCACGCTCGGCGAAGCGCGCTCGCCGGTGGAAGCGAAGCTGTGGACGCGCGAGTCGCTCGCGTGCTTCCGGGCGCGGGGCGAGGTGCATGTGCTCGCCATCGGCATCGACAACGCCGAGGATTATCGCGCGGCCGCGTGTCTCGGCGTCGACGCCGTGCTGGCGGATTCACCGCGCAAAATGCAGGCGATCAAGGCGAGCCTCGCGATGCCGCTGCAATGCGCAGCAGACGCCCGCTGAAGACTCACTGCTGCGGCAGGTTTCCTCCGCCCTCGACGTCCTGCGCGAGCGTCTGCGCAGGCGCATCGGGACCGGCAGGCAGATCGCCGATCACGAGCCGCGGCACCATGTTGTCCGCTTCCCGCCGGCGCAGCGGCACGTCGGCCAGATCGGTCCACGTCGGGTTCGGAATCTCGCCGAAAAGCTGCCGCAGCCGCTCGCCCCACGTGCGGTTGATCATCTGGTAGTACGCGCTGTTGTTGTCCAGCGTGGCGAAGCGCGTGACGCGCAGCGCGTCCTTTTCGTACACCAGCAAATCGAGCGGCAGACCGACCGAAAGATTCGAGCGCAGCGTCGAATCCATCGAAATGAGCGCGCATTTGGCGGCCTCGTCGAGCGGCGAGGTCGGCGTGATCACGCGGTCGATGATCGGCTTGCCGTACTTCGATTCGCCGATCTGAAAATACGGCGACACGCGCGTCGATTCGATGAAATTGCCGGCCGCGTACACCATGAAAAGGCGCGGCCCCTGCCCGTGAATCTGGCCGCCGAGAATGAAGCTGCAATTGAAGTCGACGCTGAATTCTGCGAGCGACAGCGCATCGCGCCGATGCACTTCGCGCACCGCATCGCCGACGATGCGCGCGGCTTCCGCCATCGTGGTGCAGCTATAGAGCGTCGGCGCGTGATGGTCGGCGGGCTCGGCGAGCAACTGCGTCACCGCTTGCGTGAGCGCCAGGTTGCCGGCCGCGAGCAACACGATCACGCGCTCGCCCGGCTGCTCGAAAACAGCCATCTTGCGAGCGGCGCTGACGTGGTCCACGCCAGCGTTGGTGCGCGTGTCGGACAAGAACACGAGACCCTCGTCCACGCACATGCCCACGCAGTAAGTCATGTCGAAATTTCCGAAAACAAAAAACCAAACCACTATTGTACTGATCTGTCTGCGCATCGCATGGCGCATGCGCGTTTTTGCTTAACGGCAACGGTGCGCCGTTGCTTGAGCGTGAATGCGGATGCGCGTTTCGCGATAGACTCGGCGCACTGCGCCTCCTTTCGTTCCCGTTGCCTTCATGCAAGAAGATTCCCTCGCCGATGCCCTCGTAGCCGGGCTTGCGCGTCCCATCGTGTTCGTCGATCTCGAAACCACCGGCAGCGATGCCACCGCGGACCGCATCACCGAAATCGGCGTCGTGGAGGCGAGCACGGCTGGCATCGAGCGATGGAGCGTGCTCGTCGATCCGGGCGTGCCGGTGCCGCCGTTCATCTCGCGCCTCACGGGTATCGACGACGCGATGTTGCGCGGCCAGCCGACGTTCGAATCGCTCGCGCCGGCGCTGGCCGAGCGGCTGCACGGCAAGCTCTTCGTCGCGCACAACGCGCGCTTCGATTACGGCTTCCTGAAGAACGAATTCCGTCGCGCGGGCATCGCGTTTCGCGCCGATACGCTCTGCACCGTGCGGCTGTCGCGCGCGCTCTTTCCATCGGTCGAGCGGCATGGTCTCGATGCGCTCATCGCGCGGCTCGATCTCGCGCCGCAAGGACGCCACCGCGCGCTCGCCGATGCCGACTTGCTCTGGCAGTTCTGGCTGAAGATTCACGCGCTCTATTCGCAAGACCTCGTCGATGCGGCCATCAAGACGCTGGTGAAGCACGCGAGTCTGCCCGCGGCTCTGCCCGAAGGCGCGCTCGATGCGCTGCCTTCCACGCCCGGCGTCTATCTCTTTCACGGCGACGACGACGTGACGCTCTACGTCGGCAAGAGCATCAATCTGAAGCAGCGCGTGACGGCGCATTTCTCGGGCGATCATCGGCTCGCGAAGGACTTGTCCATCTCGCAGGCGATACGGCGTATCGAACATCGCGCGACCGTCGGCGAACTCGGCGCGCTGCTGCTCGAAGCGAAGCTCGTGAAAGACTTGCGGCCCATTCACAATCGCCTGCTCAAGCGCGTGTCGCCAGCCTGTGCGTGGCAATGGCTGCCGGGCGCGCCCGCGCCCGTGCTGCTGCGCGCCGACAAACGCGATCTCTCGCGCGAGCCGCATCTCTTCGGCGTGTTCGCGTCGCGCGGCAAGGCGCATGCGTTCATGCGCCATCTCGCCGACGAACACAATCTCTGCGCGACGACCCTCGGTCTGGAAAAAGCGCCGCCCGGACGAATGCGCGGCTGCTTCGGCTTTCAGGTGAAGCGCTGCCTCGGCGCGTGCGCGGGCGTCGAATCGCTCGCGGATCATGCGGCGCGCGCGCTCGTCGCACTCGAAGCGTCGCGCATCGTGCGCTGGCCTCACGATGGCCCCGTCGCGATTGCGGAGCGCGATGCACAGACCGCGAGCGAAGCGTGGCACGTGATCGATCGCTGGTGCTATGTGGGCACGTGCGCGTCGCGGGACGAAATCCCCGCGCTACTCGCGAGCGCGCCCGAGCTTCGCCCGTTCGATGCCGACGTGTACAGCCTGATCGCGAAACGCCTCGCATCGGGACAACTCGAATGGATCGCGTGCGACGCGCGTCCCGCATTCAGCCTCGTCATGCAGCAAGCACTGGCGTTGCCGGCCGTATCGCATGACAAGCCCACCGCGCCGCGCCGCCGCGCCGTCACTGCGCCGAAGGGCAGCGCGGGGCAACTCGCACTCTCTGTCTAGGCGACGCCGCCGTTCGCGCGCAGCACTTGCCCGTTGACCCAGCCCGCATCCTCGCCGACGAGAAACGCCACGACCGACGCGATATCGTCCGGCTGACCGAGACGTTCCAGCGGCGGCATCTTCGCGAAGTTCGCAATCTGCTCGTCGGTCTTGCCGTCGAGAAAGAGCGCAGTGGCAACCGGTCCCGGCGCGACCGCGTTCACCGTAATGTTCCGCCCGCGCAACTCCTTCGCGAAGACATGCGTGAATGCTTCGACGGCCGCTTTCGTCGCGTTATAGACGGCGTAGCCCGGCATGTTGAGCGCGAGCGTCGTGCTCGAAAAGTTCACGATGCGTCCGCCGTCGTTCATGCGCGACGCCGCTTCGCGCAGCGTATTGAAGGTGCCGCGCACGTTGATGTCGAACGTGTGGTCGTAGAGCGCGTCGCTCGTATGGGCGAGCGGCGTCGGCTTCAGCACGCCCGCGTTGTTGATGAGCGCATCGACCTTGCCGAGTTCGGCTTCCACCGTATCGAACATACGCCGCACGTCATCGGCCGATGCAACGTTGGCCTTCACCGCGATGGCCGCGCCGCCCGCCGCGCGCAATTCATCGACGAGCGCATTCGCTTCCGTCGCACTCGATGCATAGTTCACCGCGACTGCGTACTGCTCGCGCGCTAGACTTCGCGCAATCGCCGCGCCGATGCCACGCGACGCACCCGTGACGATGACCACACGTTTTGCTTGTGCCTGACTCATGACTCGCTCCTGGAAAGTGGCTGCTGGATGCGATGCATGATGAATCATTCGGCATGAGCGATCATCGGGCGCGGCTTAGTATCATCATTCCAGTTGCTTCAACAATTCAACGCAGAACAAAAAGGCCCGGAAACATGGATCGCTTTCAGGAGATGCAGGTGTTCGTGCGCATTGCGGAGCGCCACAGCTTCACGCAAGCCGCCGACGATTTGCAGATGCCGCGCGCCACCGTCACGAATCTGATGAAGCGTCTCGAAGAACGCCTCGGCGCGCGTCTGCTCGAACGCACGACGCGCACCGTGCGCCTGACGCCCGATGGCGAAGCGCATTACCGGCGCTGCGTGCGCCTCATACAGGATCTGGAAGAAGCGGAAGGTTCCTTTCGGCACGCAGAACCGAAGGGCCTGTTGCGCGTGAATCTGCAAGGCACGCTCGCGCGACGCTTTATCGTGCCGGCGCTGCCCGCGTTTCTCGAACGCCATGCGCAGATCGAACTGCATGTCGGCGAAGACGACCGGCTGGTTGATCTCGTGCGCGAAGGCGTCGATTGCGTGCTGCGCGCGGGCACGCTGCAGGATTCGTCGATGATCGCGCGACGCGTCGCGCTGCTCGAACAAGTGACGGTGGCGAGTCCGGCGTACCTCGCGCGACACGGCGCGCCGGATGACTTGCGCGCGCTCGAATCGCATCGCGCGGTCAACTACATATCGAGCGCGACGGGGCGCGCCGTGCCGCTGGAATTCGATGTCGACGGGACCATTGAATCCGTCGAGCTGCAATCCGCTATCTCCGTGACGGGCGTCGAACTCTACACGCAGGCGGCGCTCGCGGGCCTCGGGATCGTGCAAGTGCCGCGCTATCACATCGACGATGCGCTCGCGGACGGTCGCCTGCAACGCGTGCTGCCTACGTTTCCGCCACCGCCGATGCCGGTGTCGCTGCTCTATCCGCACAGCCGTCAATTGTCGGCGCGCGTCAGGGTTTTCGTGGATTGGGTGGCGTCCGTCTTCGACGAAGCCAACCCACGCGAGAGCTAACGCCGCGCAATGCAAAAGAGGCCAGCTTTCCGCGAGGAAAGCTGGCCTCTTCAGGCACCGACGGATACGTCGAGCGCGATAGCAGAGCTTACGCTGCTGCGTCCTTCAGCTTCTTCAGCGCACGTGCCTTGATGCGCACGCTTGCGGGCTTGGCCGGGAACCAGCGCTCTTCGCCGGTGAACGGGTCTTTGCCGAAGCGCTTCTTCTTCGCCGGCACGGCTTGAGCGGAAATCTTCAACAGGCCCGACAGCGTGAATTCGCCCGAACCCTTCTTGTGAACGGAACCGAGAATGGTGTCTTCCAGCGCGACCAGCACGGCCTTGACTGCCTTCACATCCACTTCGGCGCGGTCTGCCAGATGCGCGGCCAGCGATGCCTTCGTGAACGTGTCCTTGACCGGTGCGAAGGTGCCCGGCGTCTTCTTGGCGGCAACCGTCTTGCTGGCTACTTTCTTCGCGGCAACCTTCGTGGCTGCTTTCTTGGCCGGTGCGGCGGTCTTTGCCGTGGCCTTCTTGGCCGTGGCTTTCTTAGCAGCGGTTTTAGCGGAAGTCGGCATGTTTCTCCTACCTGTTTGGTCGTTGATATCGAATACGTCCGCACCGATGCGTGCGTATCACGCGGATTCTACATATGCCGGACGCGTTCGTGCGAGTCTTTTGCGTTTTTATATCGTTTTTTCAGGGCTTTTCGTGTCGCGCGTGGCTTGCTGCTGACACGTACATGGCTCATGGATGCATCGCACATGCAATCGCTTTCGCTTGTTTGGCGCATCAGCCGCCGTTCGACGAAGCGTTCTCAATATGCGCGATGAGCGGATAGTGATCCGATGCGATGCGCGAAAGCCGCGTGCGATGCACGTCCACACGCATGAGCCGCTCGCCGGGATGCACCCAGATGCGATCGAGCGCGAAGAGCGGCCAGCGCGTCGGAAAGGTGCGCAGCGCGCTGGCACGATGAAAGTGCGTGACGAGGCGCCGCAGCGTGCGGCCATAGACGAACCATTCGTTCAGATCGCCGAGCAGGATCACGGGAAGCGCGGGCGTGTCGAAGCTCTGAAGCACCTGTTCGACCTGCGCGCGACGCTCGCTCGATGCGAGTCCCAAATGCGTCGCCACGACGCGCCATGTTTCGCCGCCACAGTCGATGTCCGCGTCGAGCGCGCCGCGCGGCTCGCGGCTGCCGAACGAAAGATCGAGCGTGCGCACCGCCTGCACCGGAAAGCGCGTGAGCACGGCGTTGCCATAACGGCGCTCGGGGGTATCGAGCGTCGGACCGGGCACCGCATGCAGGTTCGTCATGCGTTGCAGCAAGTCCAGCACGTTCGGCGAACTGCGGCCGCCGAGCGGCACTTCCTGAAGCGCGAAGATATCCGCGTCGATCTCGGCGAGCACTTCGCCGATGCGTTCCGGCGCGAACTTGCCGTCGATGCCCACTGCGCCATGCACGTTGTACGTCGCGATGCGCAGTTCCCTGGCGCGCACCGCGGTCGCGCTTTCGATATCGATTCCGGCCTCGTGCATCAACGTCATGAGCTGACCTCGTCGTGGCTGCGGGGCGATGCGTTCGACGATCCATTCGACGATGCATTCGGCGCCGCATCGCGCGGTATCGCGTTGCGATCGCGCAGGACGCTTGCACGCGCCGCTTCCTCGCTTGCGCGCGCTCTGTCTTCGTCACTCGGCGCGCCTTCGTGCACGACTTCTTCCCTCGGATCGGCGCGGCCCAGAAAGCGTTGTAGCAGGAGCGACACGGCGATCAACACCGCGCCGATGCCGATCAGCACCGCGAACGAGCCGACCGTCGGATGCCGCAGCGAAGCGATGAGCTGATGCGCGAACGCGACCGTCAGCACAATGCCCGGTCCCATGCCGAGCAGCGTGCCGATGAGAAAGTCCCGCATCCGGATATGCGACGCGCCCGCCACCATGTTCACGATCGAAAACGGCGCGACCGGCAGCAGCCTCAACACGACAACCGCGACGATGCCGCGCCTGGCGACGCGTTCGGAAAGCCGGTTCACGCGCGCGCCCGCGAGCTTGCGCACCGCATCGCGTCCGAGCCACAGCCCCAGCAGATACGAGACGGCGGCCGATGCCATGGTGCCTGCGAACGCATACACGCAACCCCATCCCGCGCCGAACACGAGGCCGGTCGTCGCAATGAGCAGCGTGACCGGCACCGAAACGACGGCCGCCGCCGCGAAGCACAACACGATCCATAGCGGCGCGAGCGGCAACGCGTCGATGCGCCGCGTCGCACTGGTGAGCGACTTGAGGTTCACGTATTCGCCGAGCGGCGTCCAGTGCCATGCAGCGGCCACGCCGACCGCGAGAAGCGCGAGCACGCCGAGCAGCGCGAAGCGGCCGATGAGCGGTCGCGTCTTCTCGGCGGGCACGAACTGATCGACGAGCTCATCGGCGGCAATGGGCGTTTCGGGATCGATGAGCGCGTCGGGCGGGATGAGCTGATCGAGTTCGCGCGATACCACGGGATCGAGCGGCACCAGCGTGCGGTGTTCGTCGCGATCGCGCGAAAGAGCCGTGATCGCCGCGTTCAGGCCGCCGCGTGCTTCGCGCTCCCGGACGACATCTTCGACTTCGCAGCCGAGATGCTCGGCGAGCAGCGTGTCGCGCATCTTCGCGATCGCGCGGCGGATGCGCGCGTCGGCGCCCGCATCGATCGAGACATTGCATTCGCTGTCGAGCACCATCGAGCGATTGTTCAGATTCGCCGAGCCGACGATGAGCAGGTCGTCATCGACGATCATCAGCTTGCTGTGCACGTTGACAATCTGCTCGCCGAGATCGGGCACCGTCGGGCACAACAGACGATAGCGGCCGTGCCGGTCCGCCTGCTTCAGGAGCGCGTGCAAGCGCGCGCGCAGCACGCCCATCGTGACTTCCTGAAGCCAGCCGCTCTGATTGCGCGGCACCACGATGGCGAGATCGGGGCCGTCCTCGCGCGCGAGCGAATCGGAGAGCGCCGCGCCGATGGAGCCCGACGTGAAGTACTGGTTCTCGATATAGATGCTGCGCCGCGCCCGCGCAATGGCATCGAGATATTGCGTGCGGATCTGCTGCACGGCGGGGCGTCCGAGATACGCGGGCTCGGTGAGCGACAGCGCGATCTGCACATCGTCGATATCGACCGCGCGCGAAGGCGGCCATGGATCGCCTTGCGACGCCGCGCGATGCGCGCGGATCGCAAGCCGTCTGCCGCATGCGCGCGACCAACGCTCGCGCGCGAGCAGGCCGACTTCTCGTGCGGCGTCGCCATCGAACATGGAGTGGACATCGTGAAACGGCTGATACGCGGTGCCGTTCGCGTCGCGCCGATGCGGGTCCGCCGGCGCATGCGCGGGCGTGTCCCAGCGCGAGCGCGTCAAGTCGAGGCCGCCGACGAACGCGAGCCGGTCGTCGATCACGACGATCTTCTGATGCTGCGAGCCGCCGAGCGGATGCTTGCCGTCCATCTGGAACGCGACGCGCCGATGCGTGCGCCAACCCATCTTGTACACGGGCAGCCATTCGCGCTCGAATGCGTACAGCATCGCGAAGTCCCACGCGAGGATGTAGATGCGCAGCCGGCGCTTCTCCGCCGCGATGGCATGCAGAAAGTCGCCGAGCGCTTCGGGATAGCCGTCGTTCGCGCCTTCGGGCGTGAGCTTCATGCGGCTGTCGATGTCCCAGCCGAGAATGAACACGGTGCGTTCGGCGCGCGTGATGGCCTCGCGCAGCACGCGAAAATAATCCGACCCGTCGATGAGCAGGCTGAAGCGGTCCGCATGACGCACGCTTGCGCAGTTGCGTCCGGGCTCGAAGAAGGATGCGCCGAGGTCGTCGGTCGTCGTGGCGTTCGCACGGGAAACGCCCGTGGATGTGTCGTTCAAATGCTCTCCGGTAGAAGGCATGTGCAAAAGGTCCCGCGTCAGCAGTTTGCAAGCCGCATGCCCGCGAGGGGTAGTGACCACTGGGGCCGCTGCGCGCGAACGGCGCTTGCGGTAGTCTCGTCAATCGATGTTATCGACGTTATCGACGTTCACTGCAACGCGTGAACGGCATCCTCTTTCAACGCAACGTTCAACGACAAGGACACGCAATGGAATATCGACACTTAGGCGCTTCCGGTTTCAAGGTTCCGGTGCTCAGCTTCGGCACCGGAACGTTCGGCGGCAAGGGCGAATTCTTTCAGGCCTGGGGCGAGACCGACGTGAGCGAAGCGCGCCATCTCGTCGACATCTGCCTCGATGCCGGCGTCACCATGTTCGACTCTGCCGACATCTATTCGCACGGCTCGTCGGAATCCATTCTCGGCGAGGCGCTCAAAGGCCGGCGCGACAAGGTCCTCATCTCCACCAAAGCCACCTTTCGTTTCGATGCGGACGATCCCAACAGCGTGGGGTCCTCGCGCTTTCATCTCATCAACGCGGTCAACGATGCATTGAAGCGCCTGCAAACGGACTACATCGACTTGTTCCAGCTGCATGGTTTCGACGCAAAAACGCCGGTGGAAGAGACGCTTTCCACGCTCGACGATCTCGTGCGCGCGGGCAAGATCCGCTATACGGGCGTGTCCAATTTCTCGGGCTGGCATCTGCAAAAATCGCTCGATGTCGCGGACCGTTATGGCTATCCGCGCTATGTCGCTAACCAGACGTATTACTCGCTGATCGGCCGCGATTACGAATGGGAACTCATGCCGCTCGGTCTCGATCAGGGCGTCGGCGCTGTCGTCTGGAGTCCGCTCGGCTGGGGGCGTCTGACGGGCAAGATCCGGCGCGGACAGCCGCTGCCCGAATCGAGCCGGCTGCATAAGACGGCCGACATGGGGCCGCCCGTGCCCGACGAGTATCTGTACCGCGTCGTCGATGCGCTCGATGCGATCGCCGCTGAAACAGGCAAGACGGTGCCGCAGATCGCGCTGAACTGGCTGCTGCAGCGTCCGACGGTCGCCACCGTGCTGATCGGCGCGCGCAACGAGGAACAGCTCAGGCAGAACCTCGGCGCGGTCGGCTGGAACCTGACGGCCGAGCAGGTCAAGCGGCTCGACGAAGCGAGCAAGGTGCGCCCGGTGTATCCGTACTGGCATCAGGAGGGCTTCGCGGAGCGTAATCCGTCACCGGTGTAACGGCTCGCGCTGGCCGTACCGGAAGCCATATGCGCATCTGTACCGGTACTGTACAGATGCGCGCCCGTACACTGGCTGCAATCCACCTTCCATTCGGATTGCGCCATGTCCTCTACTCTGCTCAGCGCCCTCCCCGCTGCCGCGCTTTTCGCGCTCGTCATGAGCATCACGCCCGGCCCCAACAACACGATGTTGCTCGCCTCGGGCGTGAATTTCGGCTTGAGACGCACGGTGCCGCATGTGCTCGGAATCAGCGCGGGCGTGGCGCTCCTGATGCTGGCCGCAGGCTTCGGTCTCGCCGAGGCGTTCGGCCATCTGCCGTGGCTCTATACGGTGCTGGAGACCGCGAGCGTCGCGTACCTGCTGTATCTCGCGTGGAAGATCGGCACGTCGTCGTCCGTGCAGACGCGCGACGGCGAGCGCCGCCCGATGCGCTTTCACGAAGCCGTCGCGTTCCAGTGGGTCAATCCGAAAGCATGGATGATGGTGCTGACTGCCGCGACCACCATTCATCTGCACGCGAGTCTTTCGCTGAATGCGGCGTTCATGGCGCTCGTGTTCATCGTGATCGGTCTGCCGTGCATCACGGCGTGGGCGGCCTTCGGCGTGTCGCTGCGGCGCTTTCTCGCCAATCCGCGACTGTTGCGCCTCTTCAATCTGACGATGGCCGCGTTGCTTGTGCTGTCGCTGTATCCGATCGTCGCGCACTTCTTCGAATGATGCGCGTGTCGAAGCGCGAGGCACGGCGGCAATAAAGCGCTTTGCCGCGACGCAGGACCGGCGCATACTCGGCGTACGCGCCGGCCAGGCAAAACTTGCCGTCCCGCTTGCAAGAATGGGACGGCATTTTTCTTTCCGCTCTCTGTCAGACTGCCACGACGATCGCGCGCGCAACGTCCCGTAAGCGATCCTTTAAGGCAGCCTGACCTGCCGCTTCACAGCCGATGCGGCATGCCGGTCTGCTCGTTCTTCGCGCCATATTCGATGGCGCGGCCTCGCAATCCGTTCAAGGAGTACGCCATGTCTGGAGCCAACCGCCCATCCGGTCCCGCCACGCGCAAAGCCCTCGACCTCGCCGATCAGATCGAGCGCGACGAATTGGAGAACCACTTGCTGGATGCGCAAAGCCGCGTCGACGATGACGACGAAGACGACGAGGAAACCGACTCCGATCGCACGCCGGGACGCTAGCCCGCTGAGCAACGCGCCCCACGCCGCAATGCCCGTTCGCACGGGGCATTGCGGCGTTTTCGTTTCTGCGGCGGACACATTCGCCCATTTAGGCACAGCGGTTGCTTTGACCCTTCGTGCCGCCAGACCCTGAACAAAAGCGCGGCACGACCGATGAGCGAAGGCGGCAACGGTTTCAGTCCGCATGCAAATCGAACTACCAACCGAACCCCGTAGGAGGCCTCATGCTCCGTTACGCAGCAATCTTTTTCATCATCGCGATCATCGCGGCCGTTTTCGGCTTCGGCGGTATCGCAACGGGCGCGGCGGAAATCGCCAAGATCCTGTTCTTCATCTTCATCGTGATTTTCCTCGCGACTCTGTTGCTCGGCGTGTTCAGGCGATGACGATTGCTTCATCGCATACGTTGCAAACGGAACGCGCGGGCCGGATGGCCCGCGCGTTTTTTGCATCGCGCTTTGCTACGGCGTGCTTACGGATTTCTGCGCGACCGGCGCTTCGAGGCGAACCGTTTGTCCATGCATGAGCACGGTGAAAGCATCGGCGGGCAAACCTGCTTTTCGAACAGCTTCTGAGAGACGGCGCGGCGGTTCGTCGAGGGGTTCGTCGGTAAGCTCAAATGTGCCCCAGTGAACGCCGATGGCACGCTTCGCATGGATGTCCTCGAAGATGCGCACGGCCTCTTCCGGATCGACGTGCTGCGCATGCATGAACCAGCGCGGGTCGTATGCGCCGACGGGAATCAATGCGAGATCGAAGCCGCCGAAGCGTGCGCCTATGTCGCGAAAGTCCGGCGAATAGCCCGTGTCGCCCGCGAAGAAGAACGAATAAGGATGCGCCGATGTCGGCGGCGTCTTGACCACCCAACTGCCCCATAAGGTCTCGGCGCGATCGAACGGCGTGCGAGCCGACCAGTGCTGCGCGGGCGCAAACCAGATATCGAGGCCGACGGCGTGCGTTTCATCGCCCCAATCCAGCTCTTCGGCGTTCGTTATGCCGACGCTCGTCATCCACGCTTTCACGCCCATTGGAACGAGAAAGCGCGGCGGGCCTCCCGCTTGACGGTTCAATGCGGCAACGCTCGCTTTGTCGAGATGGTCGTAGTGATTGTGCGAGATCAGCACGATATCGATATGCGGCAGCTCATCGAGCGCGAGCCCGGGCGGCGTCTTGCGCTTCGGCCCGATAAACGTGAACGGCGATGCACGCTCCGAGAACACAGGGTCGGTCAGCACGTTGACGCCGTTTATCTGCACGAGTGCAGTCGAATGACCGATCCACGTGAGCGTATCGACACTGCGGTTCGACTTCAGAAAGGCAACGTCCGGACGCGCAGAGGGAAAGCGATAACCGTTTGCGGGCGGCTTCGGCAGGCCCTGCGTGAAGCGTTGCCACTGCCACTTCAAGAATGATTCGCGCGGCAGATGTCCGTAGTTGTTCTCGAAGCCCGACGACGTGTGCTTTGCGTGATACAGCGGTTGCGGTTCGCTCGACGTCATGGGCGCTTCGCCGCTCGCAGCGGTTCGTCCAGTCGCGCATCCTGTCATGAGCGCGAGCGTACAGACGGCAATCCGCGCGCATGGTTGGACAAAACGGGCGGCAGCATAGGGGAAGCGCATGGCGGGATCTTGAGGTGAGATTCCGCATTGCACATTCGTTCATACGGAATGTAGAAAGGGACACTATGCCCCGTTTGCAAGACGTCCCCGCGAACGACACGAGTAGACGCCAGCCCCACGTACAAAGGCCCAAGAGCAATATGCGCGCCGTCGGCCCGGTTCTTGCCTATGTCTGCGGCGCTGATCAGCAACCTAAAGAAACCAACAGCGAGAAACCAACAGCGGCGCGCATGCAGGATCGCGCAGCACGCCAGCAACACACGGGGGCCCCATGGGCGGCAGCAAATACAAAAGTCTCGCGTCACGCACGTTCAACCCACAGCTTCACCCGATGCACGCGATGCTGGTTTCGCGCAGCGCGTCGCATATTGCAAGCGCGTTCACGGAAACCGGACGCGACGAAGCGCTTGCAGAAGGCATCGCCGCCGTGATCGCGCATTGCGGACACGCAGGGCTCGGGCTCTTTCTCGCGGCCGTGTGGCACTGGCTCGACGAGCGCGACTACTACGACGCAGCGGACACGGTGCAGGACTACATCGAAAAGGGCAAGATGCCGAAGGTCAAGGCTAAGCCACAGACCGCGCGCCAGCGCGACGCGCGTCTGTGACCTGGCTGCTCAGTGCGAATGTCGCGGGTTGCCGCGCGTTTCGATGACCTTCAGATAAAGCGTCGCGGGCTCGAGACATCCGCCCGTCGATAGCTGACCCACGGTCTGCCGATAAAGCTCCTGCCACGGCGTTTGCGCGACCGGCGCGGCAAACGCCGCGTCCTTGCTGCGGCTTTGCAGTTCCGCTTCGTCGATCAACACATTGACGGAGCGCGCGTTCAGATCGACACGGATGCGGTCGTTGGTGCGCAACAGCGCGAGGCCGCCGCCGACCGCTGCTTCCGGCGACATGTTGAGAATCGACGGACTCGCCGACGTGCCGCTTTGCCGGCCATCGCCCATGCACGGCAGGGAATCGACGCCTCGCTTGATCAGCTCCGCGGGCGGCGCCATGTTGACCACTTCCGCGCTGCCCGGATAACCGACCGTGCCGCAGCCGCGAATCACGAGAATGCAATGCTCGTCGATTTCCAGCGACGGGTCGTTGATGCGGGCGTGGTAGTCCTCCGGACCATCGAAGACGATCGCGCGGGCTTCGAACGCGTTCTCCGCGCCCGGTTCGCTCAGATAGGTCTTCCTGAATGCCTCGCCGACCACCGACATCTTCATGATCGCGCTGTCGAAAAAGTTGCCCGACAGGACCATGAAGCCCGCGCCGTGCATCAGCGGTTCGTCGGCGGTACGGATCACGTCCTGATCGGCGACGGGCGCTTCATCGGCGATCTCACCGATCTTGCGGCCCGATACCGTCAAGCAATCGCGACGCAAGAGCCCCGCTGCATCCAGTTGACGCAGCACCGCAGGCACGCCGCCCGCGCGATGGAAGCTCTCGCCCAGATATTCGCCCGCGGGCATGCAGTTGACGATGAGCGGAATCTCTTCGCCGTAACGCTGCCAGTCTTCCAGACTCAGTTCGATGCCCATGTGCCGCGCAATCGCGATCAGATGCGGCGGGCAATTCGTCGACGCGCCGAGCGCGGACGCCACGACGATCGCGTTGATGAACGCATCGCGCGTCATGATCTTCGACGGGCGCATGTCCTCGCGCACCATATCGACGATGCGCTTGCCCGTTGCGTACGCCATTTGTCCGCGCTCGCGATATGCGGCGGGAATGCTTGCGCACGTCGGCAAGGACATGCCGAGCGCTTCGGCAAGGCTGTTCATCGAGAGCGCGGTGCCCATCGTGTTGCAGTGCCCGATCGAGGGCGACGAAGCCGTCGTCAGGCGCATGAAGCCTTCATAATCGATCTCGCCGGCCGCGAGCAGATTGCGCGCATGCCAGATCACGGTGCCGGAGCCGACGCGCTTGCCTTCGTACCAGCCGTCGAGCATCGGGCCGCCGGAGAGCACGATCGACGGCATATCGACCGTTGCCGCCGCCATCAGGCATGCGGGCGTGGTCTTGTCGCAACCGGTCGTCAGCACGACGCCATCGAGCGGGAAGCCATGCATGATCTCGACGAGACCGAGATAAGCGAGATTGCGATCCAGCGCGGCGGTCGGGCGGCGGCTCTGCTCGGCGAGCGGATGCACGGGGAATTCCATCGGAATGCCGCCAGCATCGCGGATGCCGGCTTTCGTGCGCACCGCAAGCTCGATGTGATGCCGGTTGCACGGCGCAAGGTCGCTGCCGGTCTGCGCAATGCCGATGATCGGCCGGCCGGACTGCAACTCTTCGCGCGTGAGACCGTAGTTCATGAATCGCTCGACATACAGCGCGGTCATGTCGGCATGCGAAGGGTCGTCGAACCATTCCTGACTGCGCAGGCGGCGGGGTGTCTGTTGGGACATGGCGTCTCTCTCCGTGGGGTTTGCTCTCGCGTTCTCGCGTTTTTTCGCGGGCGAGCCGGTATAGTTACCGGTAACATCGGAACATGTTAGCACGCATTCGTTCGACATCTAAGGCTCAGGCGCTCTCTCGCGCCAGCACCTGATACGCTATTCGCACCCGCTTGCTCGCGTGTTTGACGGCGCCCTGTTCGCGTTCTTCGAGTGCGGCCAGCAATACCTCGCCCGTGCGCAAGCCGATGCCATACGCATCGACGGATACGGTCGTGATCGAAGGCGTGCAACATGCCGCGACCTCGAAGTTGCCGAAGCCGGCCACTGCGATGTCGCCGGGAACCGAGAGCCCACGCCGGTGACACTCCATTATCGCGCCAAAGGCCGACATGTCGCTCACGCACATCACGGCCTGCGTATCGGGCCACGCCGCGAGCAGCGACGCGATGGCGGGTCCGCCGTGGCTCATCGTGATCGGCGATTCGCCGAGACGCACGACACGCTCGGCGTCGAGACCGAGCGCCTTCATCTCCATGCGAAAGCCCTTGAGCCGGTCGAGGCCGCGTCGATCGAGTTCGCTCGCCCCGCCCAGAAAGCCGATGCGCTCGTGGCCCCGCTCGGCGAGATAGCGCACCATCTCGCGCGCGGCATTGACGTTGGAGAAGCCGACCGCGGCGTCGATGGGGTCGCTCGGGAAGTCCCACATCTCGACGACAGGCACGCCTGAGCGGCGCAGCAACGTGCGCGTCGCATCCGTATGACGGGCACCCGTCAGCGCGATGCAGCGCGGCTGGTGCCGCAGCATCGAGCGGATCAGGCTCTCTTCGCGGTCGAGGTGATAGTCGGTGTCGCCGATCAACAATTGCAGACCGTGCGGCTCCAGCGCGGCGGCGAGGCCGCGGACGGTATCGGAGAAGTTGGAACTGGCGAGCGACGGCACCATGACCGCGACGAACTCGGAGCGCCCGGACGAGAGCGCGCCTGCTGCGGCATCGGCCACGTAGCCGAGTTCGTCGATGGCCTGCTGTACGCGTTCACGCGTCGCCGATGCAACGCTATGACCCGCCAGCACGCGGGACACCGTCATCTTCGAGACGCCGGCAAGCCGCGCGACATCCGACATGCGCGGCGGGACGCGAGGGAAATCTTCGGCAGTAGCAGATACGTTGCTCAATCGACCCTCACCCAGCCGTCCGGACGCTGCTCGAGCGTAACGTGCAGCTTCGTTTCGCCGGCTTCGCGGTCGGCGGCGGTGAGGTCGGAAAACGCGCGCTTGATGTCGCGGTCGTCGGCCCAGGGCGCGACGTTGTCGAGCTTGTACGTGTACGTGACATCCGAACGATGCGTGTTCGGGTCGGGCTCTGTCCACGCGGTCACTTTGTCGAGCTTGACGCGCGCATAGCAGATCATTGAGACGCGGGAGTCCGCTGTGGCGTTGGGGTCGCCCGCCTGACGCACGGTTTCCACCGCATACTTTTGACCTTCGCCCGTCAAGCTGTACGCGACTCCGTCCTGCTTTGCATTGGCGTTGGCGGGCGCCGCGGCGGCAGTGCGCGCGATCAGGCCGCTCTTTTCCAGCGCCGCCAGTTGCTCGCGCAACGCGGCTGCCGAATATTCGTTGAGATCGCGATTGCTATAGGTAGACGGAAATGTGAAGGCACCCCGGCCGCTGCGATTCAGGCACAGCAGGCCGCGGTTAGTCTTCATGTCAGCGGAAATAGCATCGCCCAACGTGGACTCGCTCGCATCGTTCCTTTTGCCGCAGGCCGCAGCCAACAGCACGACGCTGACAGCGGCGATCAACAGGCTCGTTCTCATGTGCGCTCCGGTGATATCGGCGTAGTGGTACGCCTGCCGATGCCATTCTACCGACAGAAATGTCGCGTCCGGCAAGCGTCGGGGTCGGGACTTTTGCTATATCAGCAGCCCCAAACGCAAAAACCCCACCTTTCGGGGTGGGGTTTTTGTTTATGGCAAGGGGAGCCTGACGATTACCTACTTTCACACGGGCAATCCGCACTATCATCGGCGTGGAGTCGTTTCACGGTCCTGTTCGGGATGGGAAGGGGTGGTACCGACTCGCTATGGTCATCAGGCATAAAGGGGATGTTGTATCGCCTGTGGGGGCGCTACAACCAATCGGGGAAGAAGTAGTGTGTTGGGGTGGCGATTGTCGCACACGCTGTTACTCGACCAGTGGCGCCCTCTTAGGGGCGGTGTAATCACCCCCTACGGGGGTCGGACCAGAGTAAGTGCTAAAGCACTAACTCTGGTCGAGACACACTGGTTATAGGATCAAGCCTTACGGGCAATTAGTATCAGTTAGCTCAATGCATTACTGCACTTACACACC